>NZ_JBNNVQ010000055.1:0-37528 GCF_050280625.1 Pseudomonas sp. NPDC089569 | reverse complement strand
TACGCTCGCCCTGCCTGACGTTCAGGTTGATGTCCTTGAGTACGTGGAACTGGCCGTACCATTTGTTCACACCCTGCATCTGGATAATGCCTTCAGGGCCCACAGGCTTCTTGATTGCTTCGCTCATCGGAATACTTCCTAAATTAGGTAGCGACTTAGCGCTTGTGGCCTGTGTCCAGCTTGCGTTCCAAATGCATGGAATAGCGGGACATGCCAAAACAGAAAATCCAGAACACCAGGGCCGCGAACACATAGCCTTCGGTGGCCATGCCCAGCCATTTCGGGTCGGCGGCGGCTTGCTTGACGCTGTTGAGCAAGTCGAACAGGCCGATGATGATCACCAGGCTGGTGTCCTTGAACAGGGCAATGAAGGTGTTGACGATGCCGGGAATCACCAGCTTCAGGGCTTGCGGCAGAATCACCAGGCCCATGCTGCGCCAGTAACCCAGGCCCATCGCTGCCGCCGCTTCGTACTGCCCCTTGGGAATGGCCTGCAGGCCACCGCGCACCACTTCGGCGACATAGGCCGACTGGAACAGGATCACGCCGATCAGCGCCCGCAGCAGCTTGTCGAAGTTCATGCCTTCGGGCAGGAACAACGGCAGCATCACCGAGGACATGAACAGCACCGTGATCAACGGCACGCCGCGCCAGAACTCGATGAAGGTCACGCAGACCACACGAATCGCCGGCAGGTTCGAGCGACGCCCCAGCGCCAGGACAATCCCCAGCGGCAACGCACCGGCGATGCCGACGGTGGCGATCACCAGGGTCAGCATCAGGCCGCCCCATTGGCTGGTCGCCACGTTGGTCAGGCCGAAGAGGCCACCGTGCAGCAGGAAGTAGGCAATGATCGGGTACAGCACCAGGAAGCCCAGGCCATACACGGCTTTATGGTGGAAGCGCGAGATGAACAGAGGCGCCACGCCGACGATCGCCAGCCACACGGTCAGGTCCACGCGCCAGCGCAGTTCCGGCGGGTAGTAGCCGTACATGAACTGGCCGAAGCGCTGCTGGATGAACACCCAACAGGCGCCCTCCTTCGTGCAGTCGGCGCGGGTCGTGCCGACCCAGTTGGCATCGAGGATGGCCCAATGCAGGATCGGCGGCACCACCAGGTAGATCAGGTAGAACGCGAACAGGGTCAGCAGGGTGTTGAGCCAGCTGGAGAACATGTTCGCGCGCATCCACGCCACCACACCGATGCTGCGGCTCGGTGGAGGCATGTCGGGTTTGAAGGTATGAGTACTCATGCGCGTTTCCTTACCGCTCGATCAGCGCAATGCGCTTGTTGTACCAGTTCATCAGCAGGGAAATGCTGATACTGATCGCCAGGTACACACTCATGGTGATGGCAATCACCTCGATCGCCTGCCCGGTCTGGTTGAGCACCGTACCGGCGAACAACGACACCATTTCCGGGTAGCCGATACCGGCCGCCAGCGAGGAGTTCTTCGCCAGGTTCAGGTATTGGCTGGTCAGCGGCGGAATGATCACGCGCAGGGCTTGCGGGATGATCACCTTGCGCAGGGTCGGACCGTTACGCAGTCCGAGAGAATGGGCCGCCTCGGTCTGGCCATGGCTGACCGACTTGATGCCCGAACGCACGATCTCGGCGATGAACGCCGCGGTGTACACCGTCAGTGCCAGGGTCAAGGCCAGCAGTTCCGGGATCAGCACCCAGCCGCCGATGAAGTTGAAGCCCTGCAGCTTCGGCATTTCCCAATGCAAAGGTGCGCCGAAAACCAGCGTGCACAGTGCCGGGATCACCAGGAACATCGCCAGGCCGACCCAGAACTTGTGGAAAGGCTCGCCGGTTTCTTCGAAGCGCTTGTTGGCCCACCGGGCCATCAGCACGATGGCGATAATGGCCACGACGATGCTGACCAGAAACGCCCAGAAGCCCTCGGCAATCATCGCTGCCGGCATGTTCAGGCCACGGCTGCTGACGAAGAACGTGTCGTTGAAGTTGTGGCTGTTGCGCGGTCCCGGCATGGTCAGGAACACCGCGAAGTACCAGAACAGGATCTGCAGCAGCGGTGGAATGTTACGGAACACCTCCACGTACACCGTCGCCAGCTTGGAGATGATCCAGTTCTTCGACAGCCGGGCCACACCGATGATGAACCCCAGGATTGTCGCCAGGATCACGCCGATGAAGGTCACCAGCAAGGTGTTGAGCAGGCCGATGACAAACACCCGGGCGTAGCTGTCCGCTTCGGTGTAGTCGATCAGGTGTTGAGCGATGCCGAAACCGGCACTGCGCTCCAGAAAACCGAAACCGGAAGTAATGCCCCGGTGCTGAAGGTTGGTCTGGGTGTTATCGAACAGATACCAGCCCAGGGAGACCACCGCCACGATGGTGATGATCTGGAATACCCACGCACGCACTTTTGGATCGCTGAGGCTGAACCTCTGCTTTGGTGCGCCGATTGAATTTTGCATGAAGTGCCCCGCAAATAATGGAACAGAACATCACCCGGTGGTTGGCCCACCGGGTGATAGAACCATCAGCGCACTGGTGGTGCGTATTGAATGCCGCCAGCGTTCCACAGAGCATTCAGCCCGCGGTCGATTTCCAGCGGAGTGCTCTTGCCGAGGTTTTTCTCGAACACTTCGCCGTAGTTGCCCACTTGCTTGACGATCTGGACGACCCAGTCCTTCTTCACTTTCAGGTCTTTGCCGTACTCACCGTCGGTACCCAGCAGACGGGCAACGTCCGGGTTCTTGGTGGATTTGGCTTCGGCTTCGACGTTCTTCGAAGTGATGCCGGCTTCTTCGGCGTTGAGCATGGCGTAGCCAGTCCAGCGCACGATGGCCAGCCACTCGTCGTCGCCATTACGCACGACCGGGCCCAGGGGTTCCTTGGAAATGGTTTCCGGCAGAACCACGTAGTCCTTCGGCGAAGCCAGCTTGCTGCGCTGGGCGAACAGCTGGGATTTGTCGGAGGTCAGTACGTCGCAACGACCGGATTCCAGCGACTTGGCGCTTTCATCGGAGGTGTCGAAGGTGATCGGGGTGTATTTCAGGCCGTTGCCGCGGAAGTAGTCCGAAACGTTCAGCTCGGTGGTGGTACCGGCCTGGATGCAGATGGTTGCACCGTCCAGTTCCTTGGCGCTCTTGACGCCCAGCTTGTTGTTGACCAGGAAGCCGATGCCGTCGTAGTAGGTGATGAAGCCCGGGAATTTCAGACCCATGCCCGCGTCACGGGAGCTGGTCATGGTGGTGTTGCGCGACAGGATGTCGATTTCGCCCGACTGCAGCGCGGTGAAGCGCTCCTTGGCGTTCAACTGGCTGAATTTGACCTTGGTCGCGTCGCCGAAGACGGCAGCCGCTACAGCACGGCAGTAGTCAGCATCGATACCTACGATCTTGCCGGTGGAATCCGGAACCGAGAAGCCTGGCAGACCATCGCTGACGCCACACTGCACGAATCCTTTCTTCTGCACTGCATCCAGGGTTGCACCCGCCTGGGCGAACCCGCTGACACCGAGTACCGCAGCTGCAGTCACGATGGCCAGGGTGGATTTCAACATCTTCATTCAAACCTCCAGTTTTGCTCTTGTTGTGTCGGAGCGTGAGTCCTGTCGCACCCTTTTGAGGCGTTGTCGACCCTTGTTGGCTTGTTTTAGGGTCAACCGACTTTGAGACCGTAGCTATGAGTCTAGTAGGAGAAAATCCACAGAATGGACAACTCACTTCTCACCAATCGGCCGAACGGGCTGTAGCCCTTTCACGTTCGCGAAGCCCGTTGTGGCCGCTGGCGAACATCCATCACCGGATTTTTTGCTATCCCACTGCCAACAATGGCCTGATAGTGTTACCGACAGACGTGGGATTGTTTGTACGGGCTTCCCTATAGCAAAGCCCATACCACACCGGCCGCCGAAGCAATTGCAGGACAGGTCAATAGCCAAACTTGTAATCTTGCGACATCTTCGTAACTGATTAACCAGAGACGCGCTGACACCTCGCACCCTTCAAGCGCGCACGCACACAATTGGAGCAGAAATGACCGATCCCCTGATTCTTGAACCCGTCAAGCCCGCAGACGCCTGCGTAATCTGGCTGCACGGCCTGGGCGCCGATCGCTTTGATTTTCTGCCCGTGGCCGAAGCCCTGCAGGAAACCTTGCTGAGCACCCGCTTCGTCCTGCCTCAGGCGCCCACCTGTGCGGTCACGATCAATGGTGGCTACGAGATGCCAAGCTGGTACGACATCCTGGCCATGAGCCCGGCGCGGGCGATCAATCGCGAGCAGCTGGAAGAGTCCGCACAACGAATCATCAAATTGATCGACACGCAGCGAGCCATCGGAATAGACGCCTCGCGCATCTTCCTGGCAGGTTTTTCCCAGGGCGGCGCGGTGGTTTTACACACCGCATTCCTGAAATGGCAGGGGGCGCTGGGTGGCGTTATCGCCCTGTCCACTTATGCACCGACTTTCAGTGATGACCTTGAACTGTCCGCCAGCCAACAGCGTATTCCCGTGCTGTCGCTGCACGGTCAGTACGATGACGTGGTGCAAAACTCCATGGGCCGTACGGCCTGCGAGTACCTGAAGCAGCATGGTGTCACCGTGACATGGCAGGAGTACCCAATGGGCCATGAAGTGTTACCCGAGGAAATTCGCGACATCGGTAGCTGGCTCACCAAACGTTTGCTTTAAGCCAATCGCAGCCTTTTTTTGTTTAAAAGCGCCCTTTGATCCATCCCACTACGCCGCGCCCGATTCTTGCATTACACTGGCCGGCGTACATTCCTTAACCAATTCGATGAGATGACCGTGCTCAAAGCACTCAAGAAAATGTTCGGTAAAAGCGAGACTGAGCAACTCGCGCCAGTCCCCAGCGCTCCGTCCGCCCCTTCCAGCCACCGCACCGACGGTAATCAGCCTGGCCGGACCGCCCCCGAAGCGGCACCGAAAAACGAAACCCGCCGTGCCCCGGCGACCCCACCTGCCGCGCAATCCGCCTCCGAGCCTGCGCGCAGCGAAAAGCCCAAACCCGCCAAGCCGCGCCGCGAACCCAAGCCCAAGGCGCCGGTCATTGCCTGGAAGCTCGAGGACTTTGTCGTCGAACCCCAGGAAGGCAAAACCCGTTTCCACGATTTCAAACTCGCCCCGGAACTGATGCATGCCATCCATGACCTGGGCTTTCCGTACTGCACACCGATCCAGGCGCAGGTGCTGGGCTTCACCCTCGCCGGCAAGGACGCCATCGGCCGTGCCCAGACCGGTACCGGCAAGACGGCGGCATTCCTGATTTCGATCATCACCCAGCTGCTGCAAACCCCGCCGCCAAAAGAACGCTACATGGGTGAACCCCGCGCCCTTATCATCGCGCCGACCCGTGAGCTGGTGGTCCAGATCGCCAAGGATGCCGAAAACCTGACCAAGTACACCGGCCTCAATGTCATGACCTTCGTGGGCGGCATGGACTTCGACAAACAGCTCAAGCACCTCGAAGCCCGCCACTGCGACATACTCGTGGCCACACCCGGCCGCTTGCTGGACTTCAACCAGCGCGGCGACGTTCACCTGGACATGGTTGAAGTCATGGTGCTGGACGAAGCCGACCGCATGCTCGACATGGGCTTCATTCCGCAAGTGCGCCAGATCATTCGCCAGACGCCACCGAAAAGCGAACGCCAGACGCTGCTGTTCTCCGCGACCTTTACCGATGACGTGATGAACCTGGCCAAGCAATGGACCACCGACCCGGCCATCGTCGAGATCGAGGCCGAGACCGTGGCCAACGCCAATGTCGAACAGCACATCTATGCCGTGGCCGGTGCCGACAAATACAAACTGCTCTACAACCTGGTCAACGACAATGGCTGGGAGCGGGTGATCGTGTTCGCCAACCGCAAGGATGAAGTACGACGCATCGAAGAACGCCTGGTACGCGATGGCATCAACGCGGCACAGCTGTCCGGCGATGTACCGCAGCACAAGCGCATCAAGACCCTGGAAGGTTTCCGCGAAGGCAAGATCCGCGTATTGGTGGCCACCGATGTGGCCGGTCGCGGCATCCATATCGACGGCATCAGCCACGTGATCAATTTCACCCTGCCGGAAGTGCCGGACGACTACGTGCATCGCATCGGTCGTACCGGTCGCGCCGGGGCCGATGGTGTGTCCATCAGTTTTGCCGGTGAAGACGACTCCTATCAGCTACCGTCCATCGAAGAGCTGCTGGGGCGCAAGATCAGTTGCGAAATGCCACCGACGCATCTACTGCGGGCGGTTGAGCGTAAGCGTTCGTAACAGAGATTGTGCAAAAGAAGGCGCAGCCGGAAACGGACTGCGCTTTTTTTTCGCCTGGATATTGCCCAAGATATCGAAAAGTCCATAATGGACAAATTAGTTTACTTGCCGCTCCCGGAGCCGACGATGTCCAGCACCCCCTACGTGATCACCCAGCCACAGGCCCGCGAATTACTGAACAAGGTCGATGTGCCGCACATTCTGCGCAAACTGTTTCGCGACCTGGCCGGCGGGCATGCGGTACAACCGGCGCAGCAACTGGTGGAGTTTCCACAGGGTGCCGGCGACTTCATCAACTACCTGGGCGTGTTGGCTGAAGATGGCGTGTACGGGATGAAGACATCGCCCTACATCGTGCGCGAGCAGGGACCGCTGGTGACCGCCTGGACCTTGCTGATGTCGATGCAGACCGGCCAGCCGCTGTTGCTGTGCGATGCCGGCGAGCTCACCACCGCCCGCACCGCCGCCACCACCGCAGTTGCCGTCGACGCCCTTGCCCCTTTGAAGGCGCAGCGACTGGCGATCATTGGCAGTGGCAAGGTTGCCCAGGCCCACCTGCATTACGTCAAGGCACTGCGCGACTGGCAACACATCAGCCTGTACTCGCCCAACCTGAGCGAAGAACCCGAAACCCTGCAACGCCTCAAAGGCATCGAGCCCAACCTGACCATCGCCGACAGCCGGGAAGCGGCCATTCACGATGCCGATGTCATCATGCTGTGCACGTCGTCCGCAGGCCCGGTGATCGACCCTGCCACCCTGGGCAAACCGGCGCTCATCACCTCGATCAGCACCAATGCGTTCCGCGCCCATGAAGTGCCGCCGCAAAGCCTCAACGACATGCAGGTATTCTGCGACTACCGCCTGACCACGCCGGGCTCGGCGGGGGAAATGCTGATCGCCGAAGAACAGCATGGCTGGAACCGGCAAGCCATCGTCGGCGACCTGCCGGATCTGCTCAGCGAGAAAGTGCAGCGTCCCGGCTACAACCGCCATGTGTTCTTCCGTTCGATCGGCCTGGGCCTGGAAGACATCGCGCTGGCCAATGCGATTTACCGCCTGCAGCACTAACCCTCTATCCCGTAGGAGCGAGGCTCGCCCGCGAAGGCATCACCGCGGGTTACCTGATCGATCGCGACGTCTGGTTCGCGGGCGAGCCTCGCTCCTACAGGAACTTGCGATTACAGGAGATTTTTCATGAGCCAGGCAGATTTCATCATCATCGGCGGCGGGATTGCCGGCGCCTCCACCGGATTCTGGCTGTCGCAGCACGGGCGCGTGGTTGTGCTCGAACGTGAGTCCCATCCGGCCTATCACTCCACCGGACGTTCGGCTGCATTGTTCACCGCTGCCTACGGCACCCCGCAGGTGCGCGCACTGACCCAGGCCAGCCGCGACTTTTTCGACACCCCGCCAAACGGTTTCTGCGAACACCCGCTGTTGACCCCGCGCGGCGAGATGACCGTGGACTTCACCGGCGATCCGACCGAGTTGAACAACCAGTACCTGAGTGCGAAAGCCACGGTGCCGGAGATGCAATTGCTCAGCGCCGAGGAGGCCTGCGCACGCCTGCCGATCCTGCGCCGGGAAAAAGTCCATGGTGCGATCTACGATCCGACGGCCAGCGACATCGATACCGACGCCCTGCATCAGGGTTACCTGCGCGGCATCCGTCGCAACAAGGGTGAGGTGCATACCGATTGCGAAGTACTGGGCCTGAGCCGCGACGCCCAGGGCCAGTGGCAGGTACAGACCAACACCTCGACCTTCAGTGCACCGGTCATCATCAATGCCGCCGGCGCCTGGGCCGACAAGATCGGCGCACTCGCCGGCGCCAAGCCGCTGGGGCTGCAGCCCAAGCGTCGCGCAGCCTTTATCTTCGCCGGTCCCGAAGGCGTGGATACGCACCATTGGCCGATGCTGGTCAGCCTCGACGAATCCTTCTACATGAAACCCGACGCGGGCATGTTCCTGGGTTCGCCGGCCAACGCCGATCCGGTGGAGCCTCACGACGTGCAGCCTGAAGAGCTGGACATCGCGATGGGCATTTACCAGATCGAAGAAGCCACGACACTGACCATCCGCCGTCCGACGCGGACCTGGGCCGGCCTGCGCAGCTTTGTCAGCGATGGCGACCTGCTCTCGGGTTTCGATCCGCAGGTGCCGGGGCTGTTCTGGGTCGCGGCGCAAGGCGGCTACGGTATCCAGACATCGCCGGCCATGGGTCAGGCCAGCGCGGCCCTGGTGCGCGGTGAAGCCCTGCCCGAGCCGCTCACCCGCTTTGGCCTGAGCGCTGCCATGCTGTCCCCTGCCCGCCTGGGCTGACGGTTGTCCTCAGGTGACGTGCCGACACGATTGCGGCACACTTTCAGAGCCCCGTTCCACGGGGCGCTGACGCTGCCCGGAGCTCCACTGTATGAATGCCCCTGAACAAGACCCGGCCCTGGACGATGTATCCCTGGATAACTTCCGGGCGATCGCCGACGCCATCGCCACATTGTTTTTCCCTCACGCCGAGGTCGTGTTGCATGACCTGCGCACGCAAAAGGTCGACTACATCGCCAACAACCTGTCCAAGCGGGAAGTCGGTGATGACTCGTCGCTGGAAGACATGCTCAGCGAGGAAATCAGCGAACGAAATATCGGGCCGTATGAAAAGCTCAACTGGGATGGTCAGAAGATTCGCAGCTTGAGCACCGTCCTGCGTGACCGCGATGGCCATGCCGTGGCGGTGCTGTGCATCAATCTGAATATTTCACTGTTCGAGAATGCCAAGGCCGCGCTGGACCTGTTCCTGTCGCCGACCAAGCTGATCCCGCAACCGGAATCCCTGTTTCGCGATGATTGGCAGGAACGGATCAACACCTTCCTCCACACCTGGCTACGCGAGCGTCAACTGAGCCTGAACCTGCTGACCCGCGACCACAAACGCGAACTGGTGCTGGCCCTGCACGCCGAAGGCGCCTTCAAGGGCAAAAGCGCGTCGAACTACGTGGCCAATGTGCTGAACATGGGACGGGCGACGGTGTACAAGCATTTGAAGGAATTGAAGGGCTGAAGATTTGCAGGGTTTGTTCCGGACCCATCGCGGGCAAGCCCGCTCCCACAGGTCCGGTGGCGTACATAGGTTTCGTGTACGACTCGGACACTGTGGGAGCGGGCTTGCCCGCGATGGCGATCTATCAGTCGCCGTAGATGTCGGACTTGAAGTACTTCTCGGAAATCTTCTGGTATTCGCCATTGGCGCGAATGCCGTCGATGGCGGTGTTCAGCTCAGACACCAGCTCGGTATTGCCCTTGCGTACGGCAATCCCCGCGCCCTCGCCCACGTATTTCGGATCCTTCAACTCCGGCCCGACAAACGCATAACCCTTGCCCCGTGGCATCGACAGAAAGTCGTTCAACGGAATGGTGTCGGCAAAAATCGCGTCCAGACGACCGGCCGCCAGGTCCATGTAGATTTCTTCGTTGTTGCTGTAGCGCTTGACGTTGATGCCCTTGGGCTCGAACACGTCGGTGGCGTAACGATCGGTGGTGGTCGCGCGCTGCACGCCGACGGTCTTGCCCTTGAGGCTGGCGTACTGGTCATCCACCACGGCGCCTTCCTTCATCACCAGGCGCGATGACGTGAAGTAGTACTTGTGGGTGAAATCCACCGACTTCTTGCGATCGTCGTTGATGGTCATGGACGACAGCGCCATGTCGATTTTCTTCACCTTCAGGGAAGGAATCAGGCCGTCGAATTCACCTTCGATCCACTCGCACTTGACCTTCATCTGCGCGCACAGGGCATTGCCGATGTCATAGTCGAAACCGACGATTTCACCCTTGTCGGTTTTGGAAGCGAACGGCGGATAAGCAGCCTCGATACCGATGCGCAGGGTTTTCTCGGCGGCAAAGACGCTGGTGCACGCCAACAGGCTCAAGGCCAGACCGGTGATGAGGGGGAACTTCTTCATATTCGTTCTCTCGCGGGTTGTTGTTGGTTTTGCAAGACAGAAGAAAGAGCTGAAACGGGGGAAACGCCTTTTTTTGTACTTATAAATCCATACTGGACTTTTATGTATGAGTCGTCAATCGGGCAAATAGAACCCGCACCGGCCGATGGTCGGGTGGTGAATGAGTCATGGGTTGAAGCAGATGACGCCTTCGCGGGCAAGCCTCGCTCCTACGGGGGATCACCGAACCCGTAGGAGCGAGGCTTGCCCGCGAAGGCGTACTTGAGAACGACGCAGGAATTACTGCTTCCAGCGATCCGCCGCCGCATGATCGCTGTCACGCCCTTCGACCCAGCGCGGACCGTCGCTGGTATTTTCCTTCTTCCAGAACGGTGCCCGGGTTTTCAGGTAATCCATGACGAAGGCGCAGGCATCGAATGCGGCCTGGCGATGGGCGCTGGCGGCGCCGACAAAAACGATCGGCTCACCGGGTTCCAGCGCACCGATGCGATGCAACACCTCCAGCTTGAGCAACGGCCAGCGCTGTTCAGCCTCGGCAGCGATTTTGCCCAGGGCTTTTTCGGTCATGCCCGGGTAGTGCTCGAGAAACATACCGGCCACATCCAGCCCGTCATTGAAGTCGCGTACATAGCCGACAAAACTCACCACCGCGCCAACACCGACATTGGCTGCATGCATGGCGTTGACTTCGACGCCCGGATCGAACGCTGCGCTCTGCACGCGAATCGCCATGGATCAGCCTCCGGTCACGGTCGGAAAAAATGCCACTTCATCGCCATCGCACACCGGTTCGTCGAGCTGGCAGAGGTCTTCGTTGCGTGCGCACATCAGGTTCTGCTCGCTCAGCACCTCGGCACCGTCACGCAAGGCCAACAGCGCGCGCACGTCGTCAACGGTGGCAAAGTCGCCTTGTACCTTTACCGAGTCCAGCCCCAGCGCTTCACGATAGCGAGCGAAAAACTTCACGGTAACGTTCATGGTTGCTCCGCCTGATAATGCCCGCTCTTGCCACCGACCTTTTCCAGCAGCCGCACGCTTTCAATGGTCATGCCGCGATCAACGGCCTTGCACATGTCGTAGATCGTCAGCGCGGCGACACTGGCGGCGGTCAGCGCTTCCATCTCCACACCGGTCTGCCCGGACAGCTTGCAGCGCGCCTCGATACGCACGCAGTCAGCGCCTTGGGCACTGAGTTCGACCTTGACGCCGGTGAGCATCAGCGGATGGCAAAGCGGAATCAGATCGCTGGTTTTCTTCGCCGCCTGAATGCCGGCAATGCGCGCCACGGCAAACACGTCACCCTTGGGGTGGCCACCACTGACAATCATCTGCAGGGTTTCGGGCAGCATGCGCACCAGCGCTTGGGCCGTCGCCTCACGGAACGTCACGGCTTTTTCGGTGACGTCGACCATATTGGCGCGACCTTGGGAATCGAGATGAGTCAGCACGGCATTACTCCTGATCAGGAGCATCGATTGTAAACCTGCGGGTCAATTTTCCGCACGCGCGAATATCAGGTCACATCATTCCCCCTGTAGGAGCGAGCAAGCTCGCGATGCACGCAAGAGCGCCACGGGGTGTCAGGCTTCCAGCGTTATCGTTGACGACCATCGCGAGCTTGCTCGCTCCTACAGGGGATTCGATGGGCAAAAAAAACAGGCGGCTTTTCAGCCGCCCGTTTTTCGTTGAGGCAGTTACAGATGCGATTCGGCGTACTCGGCCAGAATCGAACGTGGCACCCCTTGCAGGGTGATGTGGACGCCGTTGGGGAAGTCCTTGAAGCGTTCGGTCAGGTACGTGAGCCCCGAGCTGGTCGCGGACAGGTAAGGCGTGTCGATCTGCGCCAGGTTGCCCAGGCACACCACTTTGGAACCGGCGCCGGCACGGGTGATGATGGTCTTCATCTGGTGCGGGGTCAGGTTCTGGCATTCATCGATCAGGATCAGGCTCTGCTGGAAGCTGCGCCCCCGGATGTAGTTGAGGGATTTGAACTGCAACGGCACTTTGCTGAGGATGTAGTCGACGCTGCCATGGGTGCTTTCATCATCCATGTGCAAGGCTTCGAGGTTGTCGGTGATGGCGCCCAGCCAAGGCTCCATTTTTTCCGCCTCGGTGCCGGGCAGGAAGCCGATTTCCTGGTCCAGGCCCTGCACACTGCGGGTGGCGATGATCCGGCGGTAGCGTTTGCTGACCATGGTTTGTTCGATGGCCGCCGCCAGGGCCAGGATGGTTTTACCGGAACCGGCCGCACCGGACAGGTTGACCAGATGGATGTCCGGATCGAGCAACGCGTACAGCGCCAGGCTCTGATAGATGTCGCGCGGTTTCAGGCCCCAGGCTTCCTGGTGCAGCAGCGGTTCCTGATGCAGGTCCAGGATCAGCAACCTGTCTTCCTCGATCTCCTTGATCCAGCCGACGAACCCTTGCTCGTCGATGATGAACTCGTTGATATGCACCGCCGGCAGGTTGTCGATCAGTTGCACCTGGTGCCAGGTGCGTCCGTGGTCCTGACGGGTCTCGACCTTGCTCACACGGTCCCAGAAGGAGCCGGTCATGTTGTGATAGCCATTAGGCAGCAACGATACGTCGTCGACCAGTTGGTCTGTACTGTAGTCCTCGGCCGCGATCCCGCATGCGCGGGCCTTGAGGCGCATGTTGATGTCTTTGGTGACCAGCACCACAGGCTTTTTCGGATCCCTGGTGTGCAGATCGATCAACTGGTTGATGATTTTGTTGTCGTTCAGATGCTCGGGCAGAATCAGGTTCGGCTCGGCATGCTTGCTCATCAGAATTGACAGCAAGCCCTTGGGTCCACTCTTGCCGCGCTGGATCGGAACGCCCTGTTCCACATCCTCGGGCGAGGCATCGCCCAGGGTCTTGTCGATAAGGCGAATGGCCTGGCGGCATTCGGCAGCGACGCTGTGATGCCCGCTCTTGAGCTTGTCCAGCTCTTCCAGAACGGTCATGGGGATGGCGACGTGGTGTTCTTCGAAATTGAGCAGCGCGTTTGGATCGTGAATCAATACGTTGGTATCGAGTACATACAGGATTGGCTGGTTGGAAGAAGAGCTACGTCCGTGATCATCCATACTCGGTCACCTTAGTGGGAGCCATTCGACGCAATACCTTGACAGTGCTGCGCCTCGAAGTGACCACCGGATTCACCTGCGGGGATTCAGGTGAACTGCAAGCAAGCAGGGTCTTGGAAGACGCCACCTGTGTTGCAGGTTTCGGCGGTCTGTCTTCGTAATACTCCAAAACATGTGACAGAAAAAAGCACTTTGACGCTTTTTTGAAGTTTATTTTGCAGATTGACCAATAGCACTTGGCGGACTGCCATCACGCGTTTACAGTCGGAGATCAACCTGCAGCAAAATCCCTCCAAAAATCGCCCCTTAGCCAATATTCAAGGCATCGGGCGTGTTCAGCGGAACGCGTCCTGACACTCCTCCCAACCGATCCCGCTCTGCGCCGTTTGGCTCATCAGCCAGGGCAATGCCGTTTTCACGCCATCCTGTTTGACATTGAAATTGATCACGCCATGGCGCCACAGCAGCATCAGGGTCAGCACCCGTTGTGCGCTCTGGCTGGCCTTGAGCTTGCCGGCACCGTCCTGGGCATCGATGTCCCACAGCGCCACCTGCAGCCCCTGGGCGGTAAAGAAGCCCTCTGCATCCGGGCGGCGCTGACCATCGGGCGGACGGAACAGCGGCACATAGTTTTCCGGCAGCTTGCCCTTGACCAGCTCGACGCTGCGCCGCACCGAGTCCTGCCAGTCCTGCCAATGGCTGTGGGAACGAAATTCCCAGCCCTGTACACCGACGCACTGCGTTGAATAGGTCGATTGCAGGCTGCTCACCGAACGCTCCGCCAGGCGCGCCTGGATGTCCTTGCCAAGCACGAAGAACGTCCCGTTCAGGTTCGACTTGCGCAGGTAGTCGGTGACCCAGGCCGTGTTGTCCGGCACAGCGTTGGCGGCACTGTCGAAGGTCAGTAGAAACAGCCGGTCATGCATGGCGTCGCCGTTGCGCTCATAGTCGCCAAAATGATCGACTTCGCTGGCGGTTTGCGGGAACAGTGCGGCCTTGCGCAACTGCTCATCCAGATACTGGGCGTGAAACAGACGGCTCGGTTCGGCCCACTTGATGTAGTAACTGTCCTCGCCGATCTGGAACTTGCCGGCCTGCTCGCGCAGGGTGGGCATATCCTCGACCAGGAAACAGAAGGAAGCATCCTGGTCGCAGCTCTGCTGGGCGAATTCGAAGCCGCTGAGCAGGCGTTGCCACATGCGCTGGCGAACGCGGTTGACCGACTCCATGTTGACCGTGCGCAAGCCCAGACGCTGCGCCAGCGCCGGTTCATCCAGCGACTCGCTGGCCAGCAGCGTGCGGGCAAACATGAGGATTTCGGCCCGCGACGCCACGTCGAACAGCGTCGGGCTGCTCAACTTTTCCGGCCAGGTCGCGCGATCCAGTGTCGCCACATCGCCCGGCGCCGCAATGGCCCCCAGGCTCAGCAGCCACGCCGAAAACAGAAAAACGATACGCAATGGGATGTCTCCATAACAAAACCCGCGCGGCACTATAGCCGATCCCACCCTCATTCCTGCAGCAGGTCTGATCGTTCCTACGCTCTGCGTGGGAATGCATCCCGGGACGCTCTGCGTCACACCGGCGAACGGACGCGGAGCGTCCGGGGCGGCGTTCCCACGCAGAGCGTGGGAACGACCAGGGACAGAGGATTGTCGTTAGCCGTCGATCACCTATGGACTCGATAGCTGGAGTCAGCCGGAACAACCCCCTAGAATCGCCCCCACGATTAAAGGAGACGACTTCATGCTGATGGTGATTTCACCCGCCAAGACCCTCGATTACGAAACACCGCCGGCGACCCAGCGCTTCACCCAGCCGCAATTTCTTGACCATTCCCAGGAACTGATTCTGCAACTGCGTGACATGACGCCAGCGCAGATCAGTGAACTGATGCATGTCTCCGACAAGATCGGCGGTCTCAACGCCGCACGTTTCGGCAGCTGGACCCCCGCCTTCACTCAGCAGAACGCCAAACAGGCGTTGCTGGCATTCAAGGGCGATGTGTACACCGGCCTGAATGCGCAAACCTTCAGCGAAGCCGATTTCGACTATGCCCAGCAACATTTGCGCATGCTGTCGGGCCTGTACGGCCTGCTGCGTCCGCTGGACCTGATGATGCCGTACCGCCTGGAAATGGGCACCAAACTGGCCAATGCCCGCGGCAAGGACCTGTACGCCTTCTGGGGCTCGCGCATCAGTGAATGGCTCAACGAAGCCCTGGCCGATCAAGGCGATGACCTATTGCTCAACCTGGCGTCCAACGAGTATTTCTCGGCGGTCAAGCGCAATGCCCTGAATGCACGCGTCATCAATACCGAATTCAAGGACTTGAAGAACGGCCAGTACAAGATCATCAGCTTCTACGCCAAAAAGGCCCGGGGCATGATGAGCCGCTTCGTCATCGAGGAGCGCATCAACGATCCGGCCGCCCTCAAACAGTTCGACGTACAGGGCTATCGCTACAGTGCCGAACAATCGAAACCGGACAATCTGGTGTTCCTGCGCGATCACGCTCCGGATTGATGCTCAAGGTCGGCGCGAGACCTCGAAAATCGATCCGCGCCGACCCTGCAACCCTCCTGCCTTCCCATGATCTTCCCCCTCAAAATCGCCATATTTATGGCGTCAAAATAACGCCATCCGGATTTCTAACTTTAGTTTCACTCGACTTCCGTCATTTTTTTCAGTAGTGGCACTGAAAATTTTCTTCGGTAGTGGCAAAAAACTATCCCCGCCAATAATCCGCCTATATATAAAGGGCGAAACGGCAAGTGCTATCAATATGAGAGCAGTGCCATCTTTCTCAATATTTCAAGAAATTTCAAAAATCATGAAGGATCGATCGGAACTATGTCTGAGCGCATCGTTCATACCCACCGTAACGTTTCTCACAGAGCTCGTAGGAGATAACTTACGCAGAGCAGAGATTCATGTAGCGAAGTTGTCATACTAACTTTCGCCGACTAATCCCTGAATCGGACAACATGGAAAGGACAGGAGATAACCGATGAAGACTATCCCCTACAGGGCCAAGGCAGCGCCCCTATAACCGTGCTCACGCAAGCACCAGAACGCTTGCCCCACGGCCCTTCGGCCTGAGTTCGAGCGCGCGAGACCATTGCACGAATATCCTCCAGGCGGAGGATCGGCTGCATATCCGGGCAACTCACAACAATAAGCCCTAGTTGCGCACATTTTGAGTGCAGGTAGTTAGACACTCGAAACTTATATGCCAGTACACGGCAGTTTCACGCCTGCGGGGTGAACTTGCGCGTGCACTACGACCGCTGAAAACCACTAACTCCGGCCATCTAATGGCTTGGTAAAACACGAGCTTGATATCAGAGAGGTAATTGCGATGCGCATCAGCATATTTGGTTTGGGTTACGTTGGCGCTGTATGTGCCGGATGCCTGTCTGCACGGGGCCATGACGTTGTTGGCGTCGATGTGGCCAAGGACAAGATCGATATGATCAATGCCGGCAAGTCGCCGATCGTTGAACCGGGCCTGGGTGAACTTCTGGCACAAGGTATCCAGACCGGTCGCCTGCGCGGCACGACCAACTTCGCCGAAGCGATTCGCGACACCGACCTGTCGATGATCTGCGTCGGTACGCCGAGCAAGAAGAACGGTGACCTGGAACTCAATTACATCGAAGCCGTGTGCCGCGAAATCGGTTTTGTCCTGCGCGACAAAACCACCCGTCACACCATCGTGGTGCGCAGCACCGTACTGCCGGGCACCGTGGCCAACGTGGTCATCCCGATTCTCGAAGAATGCTCCGGCAAGAAGGCCGGCGTCGATTTCGGCGTCGCGGTCAACCCCGAGTTCCTGCGTGAAAGCACCGCTATCGCCGACTACGACCAGCCGCCGATGACCGTGATCGGTGAGTTCGACAGGGCGTCGGGCGACGTTCTGCAATCGCTGTACGAAGAACTCGATGCGCCGATCATCCGCAAGGACATCGCCGTTGCCGAAATGATCAAGTACACCTGCAACGTGTGGCACGCCACCAAGGTCACCTTCGCCAACGAAATCGGCAACATCGCCAAGGCGGTCGGCGTCGACGGCCGTGAAGTGATGGACGTGGTCTGCCAGGACAAGACCCTCAACCTGTCCCAGTACTACATGCGCCCGGGTTTCGCCTTCGGCGGTTCGTGCCTGCCAAAAGACGTGCGTGCCCTGACCTACCGCGCCGGTTCCCTGGACGTGGAAGCCCCGTTGCTCAACTCGCTGATGCGCAGCAACGAGTCCCAGGTACAGAACGCCTTCGACATCGTCTCCAGCCACGAAAAACGCAAAGTCGCCCTGCTGGGCCTGAGCTTCAAGGCCGGCACCGATGACCTGCGCGAAAGCCCGCTGGTCGATCTGGCGGAAATGCTGATCGGCAAGGGCTACGACCTGAGCATCTACGACAGCAACGTCCAGTACGCCCGTGTCCACGGTGCGAACAAGGACTACATCGAGTCGAAGATCCCGCACGTTTCGTCCCTGCTCAACGATGACTTCGACGCGGTGATCAACAACTCCGACGTGATCATCCTCGGCAACCGTGACGAGAAATTCCGCGCCCTGGCGCAGGACGTTCCGCACGGCAAGCAGGTGATCGACCTGGTGGGCTTCATGTCCAAGGCTACCAGCGTGACCGGCCGTACCGAAGGCATCTGCTGGTAACACACCACCCCCTGTAGGAGCCAGGCTCGCCGGCGAACCAGACACCCGTATGTGTCAGGCAAACGGCCTTCGCGGGCAAGCCTCGCTCCTACCGCCCCGCCCGAAATCGAGACGGATGCAGATTATGCACAGGCTAAAGCACGGCCTACTCCAGGCCGCCGGTTGGCTGTTTTATACAAGTTTACTGATGGGCCTCGCCGTGGCGTTGCCTGTGTCCACCTTCGACCCCGAATCGAAGGACTTCATTTTCCTGATCGGTATCGTCGGTATCTGGCGCTACTCGATGGGCGCCACGCATTTTCTGCGCGGCATGCTGTTTCTGTACGTGGTCTACCCGCACCTGCGGCGCAAAGTGCGCAAGCTGGGCAACGCGGCGGACCCGTCCCACGTATTCCTGATGGTCACCAGTTTCCGCATCGACGCGTTGACCACCGCACAGGTCTACAGCTCGGTGATTCGCGAAGCCATCGACTGCGGCCTACCCACCACCGTGGTCTGCTCCATCGTGGAAATGTCCGATGAGCTGCTGGTCAAGAGCCTGTGGAATCGCATGAACCCGCCAGCGCGGGTCAAGCTGGACTTCGTACGCATTCCCGGTACCGGCAAGCGCGACGGCCTGGCCTACGGATTTCGCGCCATCTCCCGCCACTTGCCGGATGACCGCGCCGTGGTGGCCGTGATCGATGGCGACACCGTGCTCGGCGAAGGCGTGGTGCGCAAGACCGTGCCGTGGTTCCAGCTGTTCGGCAATGTCGGCGGCCTGACCACCAACGAGTTCTGCGAAGTGCGTGGCGGCTACATCATGAGCGAATGGCACAAGCTGCGCTTCGCCCAGCGTCACATCAACATGTGCTCGATGGCCCTGTCCAAGCGCGTGCTGACCATGACCGGACGCATGTCGGTGTTCCGCGCAACCGTGGTCACCAACCCCGAGTTCATTGCCGACGTGGAAAGCGACTCGCTGCAACACTGGCGCCTGGGTCGCTTCAAGTTCCTTACCGGCGATGACAAGTCCAGCTGGTTCAGCCTGATGCGCCTGGGCTACGACACCTTCTACGTGCCGGATGCGGCGATCAACACCGTCGAGCACCCGCCGGAAAAGAGCTTCATCAAGGCCAGCCGCAAACTGATGTTCCGCTGGTATGGCAACAACCTGCGCCAGAACTCCCGCGCCCTGGGCCTGGGTATCCGACGCCTGGGTGCGTTCACCTCGGTGGTGCTGTTCGATCAACGCGTATCGATGTGGACGTCCCTGCTGGGCCTGACCGTGGCACTGATCGCCAGCTTCAAGTACGGCACCGCGTTCATCCTGGTGTACCTGCTGTGGATCGGCATCACCCGCCTGATCCTGACCCTGTTGCTGTCCTGCTCCGGCCACCGGATCGGGCCGGCCTACCCGGCGATTCTCTATTACAACCAGATCGTTGGCGCACTGGTGAAGATCTACGTGTTCTTCCGCCTCGACCAACAGTCCTGGACTCGCCAGCCCACTTCTCTGTCCCGTGATCTCGCCAGCTTTCAACGTTGGTTCAACACCTGGTCGTCTCGGACCATGACCTTCTCCGCCGGCAGCATTTTCGTCGCCGTGCTGCTGTTGATGGTCTGACCGGACTCGCCTGAATTAACTAGGAAAACGCCCTTATGAATACCGCCGTCAACGCCAACGTAGTGCATGAATCCGAAGCCCAGCGCCAACACGCCCGCGTGAAAATCCCGGCCAAACTGCGCTTCTTCGGCCCTGACCGCACGCCGGTCGAAGCACGAGTGATCGACCTCTCCGCCGGTGGCCTGGCCTTCAACGCCGGTCAACTGCCACTCAAGAGCGGCGATGTGTACAAGGCCCGCCTGCAATTCGTCATCGACAACCTTGGCCTGGCCATGGACGTCGAGTTGCAGGTGCGCTCCTTCGACCGCCCGACCGGTCGTGTCGGTTGCCAGTTCCAGAATCTTGAGCCGCAAGACATCTCGACCCTGCGTCACCTGATCACTTCGCACCTGGCCGGCGACATCGTCAGCATTGGCGAAGTACTGGCGACCCTGCAGCGCGACAACTTCACCAAGGCACGCAAGATCAAGGACGGCGGCCACGGCATGACCCCGTTCGGGCGCCTGAAAGCCGTGACCTTCAGCCTGGGCGTTTTCGCGGTCGGCCTTGCAGCGTTCGGCTTCGTATTCAAATCGGTGTACGGCATGTACTTCGTCAGCCATGCCCAGGCCGGCCTGGTCAGCGTGCCCGGCGTGAGTATCACCATGCCTCGCGACGGCACCGTACAGAGCCTGGTGAAAACCGACGGCGTGGCTGCCAAGGGCGCACCGCTGGCGACCTTCAGCACCAGCATGCTCGATGTGCTCAAGGGGCATCTGGATGAGGACCAACTGCAACCGGCCAAGGTCGAGGAACTGTTCGGCAAGCAAATGACCGGCACCCTGACCTCGCCCTGCGATTGCACCGTGGCCCAGCAAATGGTCGCCGATGGTCAGTACGCCAGCAAAGGCGATGTGATCTTCCAACTGGTTCCGCGCGGCAGCGAGGCCAATGTCGAAGCACGCTTCTCCTATCGCCAGTTCGGCGACGTACGCCCAGGCACGGCGGTGCGCTTCCAGGTCGCCGGCGAAGACCAGACCCGCACCGGCAAGATCGTCAGCAGCACCAGCCTGAAAAGCGCCGACCTGTCGTCCGACATCCGCGTCCTGATCCAGCCGGACGAAGCCCTGGACAGCAGCCTGGCCGGTCGCCCGGTGGAAGTGAACAGCGACCGCGGCCCGAACCTGAACTGGCTGATCGACAAAGCCATGGCTGCCGGTCTCTGATTCGAGGACATGCCTGTGACCATTCCGACCCTCAACACGCTGCCGACCCTGTGGGAGCGAGCCTGCTCGCGATTGAATCAGCGCGGTATGCCTGATGCACCACAGTGCCTGCATCGCGAGCAGGCTCGCTCCCACATTGGATCTCTGTGTGCCGTTGCATTGGCCGTGAGCCTCGCCGGTTGCGCCGGCCTGCCCGACCAGCGCCTGGCCAACGAAGCCCTCAAGCGTGGCGATACCGCTACCGCAGCGGCAAACTACCAGCAACTGGCGGACCTGGGCTATAGCGAAGCCCAGGTTGGTCTGGCGGACATTCAGGTCGACAGCCGCGACCCGGCGCAAATGAAACAGGCCGAGGCGACTTACCGCGCCGCCGCCAGCGTTTCGCCGCGCGCCCAGGCACGCCTCGGCCGACTGCTGGTGGCCAAGCCCGGCTCCACCGAAGCCGAACAACACGAAGCCGAAGGCCTGTTGAAAAAAGCCGCGGCCGCCGGCGAAGGCAACACCCTGATCCCGCTGGCGATGCTGTACCTGCAATACCCGCACAGCTTTCCCAACGTGAATGCACAGCAGCAGATCAGCCAGTGGCGCGCCGAGAAAAAACCGGAAGCCGGCCTGGCGCAAGTGCTGCTCTATCGCACCCAGGGCACCTACGACCAGCATTTGGATGACGTGGAAAAGATCTGCAAGGCCGCCCTCCCTACCACCGACATCTGCTATGTCGAACTGGCCACGGTTTACCAGAAGAAGGCCCTGCCGGAACAACAGGCCGAACTGATCAAGCAGCTGCAGGCCGGCCATGCACGCGGCAGCGTATCGGCCCAGCGGGTGGACAGTGTCGCCCGCGTGCTGGCGGACTCGACCCTGGGCAAGACCGACGAAAAAACCGCGCAGTCGTTGCTCGAACCCATCGCTCCGGGCTACCCGGCGTCGTGGGTCACCCTCGCGCAATTGCTCTACGACTTCCCCGAACTGGGCGACGTCGACCAGATGATGAAGTACCTGGACAACGGCCGCGCCGCCGACCAGCCTCGCGCCGAACTGCTGCTGGGCAAGCTCTACTACGAAGGCAAACTGGTGCCGGCCGACGCCAAGGTCGCCGAAGAACATTTCCAGAAAGCCGTCGGCCGCGAAGTGGCTGCCGATTACTACCTCGGCCAGATCTATCGCCGTGGCTACCTGGGCAAGGTCTATCCGCAGAAAGCCCTCGACCATTTGCTGACCGCTGCGCGCAACGGCCAGAACAGCGCCGACTTCGCCATCGCCCAACTGTTTTCCCAGGGCAAGGGCACCAAGCCTGACCCGGTCAATGCCTACGTATTCAGTCAATTGGCCCTGGCGCAGAACACCCCACAAGCCACCGAACTTGTCCAGACACTGCAAACGCAACTGCCGCCTGACCGGTTGGCCGAAGCGCAACGCCTGTTGAAACAGGAACAGTCCGTGCGCGGCAACTTGAGCCCGAAAACGCCGGAATTGAACGCCCTGCAAGAAGACGGCGGCGAGGAAACCCTATGAAATTGAATCCTTTCATGAAGGCCGGTATCGGTCTCACATTCGCCCTGATCTGGTCGTGCCCGACACTCGCTGCGATCACTGAAACCAAGAACTTTGGTCTCGAAGCAAAAATCACCGCTCAGTCCGAAGATGACAGCGACCTCGGCACCGCTCCCGGTGGCGACGTCAACGGTGTCGGCCTGGACCTGCGCCCGTGGGTCTATGGTGAAAATGGCGCGTGGAGTGCCTACGCCATGGGTCAGGCGGTGACGTCCACCGACATCATCGAAACCGACACCCTGCAACAATCCGACGGTACCCAGACCACCGACAACGGTGATCGCAAGGCCAAGAAAAACTACCTGGCCATGCGTGAGTTCTGGGTCGGCTACAGCGGCTTCACGCCCTACCCCGGCGAGATCCTCAAGTTCGGTCGCCAGCGCCTGCGCAATGACGATGGCCAATGGCGCGACACCAACATCGAAGCGCTGAACTGGACCTTCGACACCACCCTGCTGCGCGCCAATGCCGGCATCGCCGAACGCTTCAGCGAATACCGCACCGACCTGACCGAACTGTCGCCCAAGGACAAGGATCGCCTGCACGCCTATGCCGATGCGGCGTACCAGTGGACACCGGGTCAGTGGGTCGGCATTCGCGGTCATCACACCCATGACAACGGCAAGCTCGACTACCCGCAACCGGGTGTACCGAACGACACGCTGGACAAGAAACAGAACGGCGACATCAGCTGGCTCGGCCTGACCGCCGACAGCGACGCCTACAACTGGCGCAACACCAACACGGTCAATTACTGGGGCAGCATCACCGGCATGCGCGGCGACACCGACACGGTCAATCCGCTGAACGCCGACGGCACGCCCCCGGCCCAGGCCAAGCGCGGTGAAGACCTCAACGGCTGGGCCACCGATGTCGGCGTGCGCCTGCGCCTCGACCCGCAATGGCAGGTGGGCGCCGCCTATGCCCGCGCCAGTGCCGAGTACGAACAGAACGGCCTGGAAAGCAACCGCTCGAACTACACCGGTACGCGCTCGCGTGTGCACCGTTTCGGCGAAGCCTTCCGCGGCGAAATGGGCAACATGCAGACCGCGACGCTGTTCGGCTCGTGGATGCTCAACGACCAGTACGACGCCAGCCTGATCTACCACAAGTTCTGGCGTGTCGACGGCAACAAGCCTATCGGCAACAACGGCATCAACGCGGTCGAGAACAACACCGACGACGTCACCGGCGCCGTGCTGTCCAGCACGTCACTGCCGTTGAACGATGGCGAGAAAGACCTCGGTCAGGAAATGGACCTGGTGGTGACCAAGTACTTCAAGCAGGGCCTGTTGCCGGCGGCGTTGAGTCAGTCGATCGACGAGCCTTCGGCCCTGGTGCGTTTCCGTGGCGGCGTGTTCAAGCCGGGCGATGCCTATGGCAGTCAGGTCGACTCGTACATGCACCGCGCGTTCATCGACGTGATCTGGCGCTTCTGATGCAGGCCGCGAAGGGAGTGCCCGATATGAATAACTCGAAGCGAGGTTCGCTCACCTTGCTGGCCGGCGCGATGCTGCTGGCCAGCTCGGTCGCCTTCGCCAATGCAGAGCCGGCGACACCCGCCAAACCGGCACGCCCGGCCACCATCGCCAAGGGGCTGCAACAGGCCAAGACCTACACCGTCAGCAGCGCACCGACCGCGCCGCTGGAGCTTGAACAGCCAAAATTGCCGGACATTTCCGGCTACACCGCCGAGGCTATTGCGGCAAAAATCGTGCGCAGCAAACCGGGCAAGATCAGCCTGCGCCGGATGATGCAGGAAGACGCCCTGAAGGACTTCATCGGCGGCGACAACAAGATGGCCGAGTGGGTGGTGCGTCAGCACGGCATTCCCCAGGCGATCTTCGTCGACGACGGCTATATGAACCTCAAGGACCTGGCGCAAAAAGTACCCAAGCAGTACTTCAGCGAAACCTCGCCGGGTGTGTTCCTGGCCAGGTTGCCGATCGTGGTCGGCCGCCACGGCATCCTCGAAATCGACAAACAGACCCAGGAATTGCGCCTGTCCCAGGAGGGCGGCTCGTTCCTGGTCAACGACGGCCAGCTGTTTGTGCGTGACACCAAAATCACCGGTTGGCGTGAAAAGGACAACGGCCCGGCGACGTTCAATTCGCCCAAGGAGTTCCGTCCGTTCCTGTTGTCCTGGGGCGGCACCGAGACCTACATCGCCAACAGCAAGATCGCCAGTTTCGGCTACGCCAACAGTAAGTCCTACGGCGTGAGTATTTCCCAATACACGCCGAACATGGCCAAGGTGCTCAAGCGCCCCGAACCGACCGGCTGGATCGTCGGTTCCGAGTTCTCGGACATGTGGTACGGCTTCTACTGCTATGAAACCCGCGACTTCGTGGTCAAGGGCAACACCTACAAAGACAACGTCGTCTACGGCATCGACCCGCATGACCGCTCGCACGGGCTGATCATTGCCGACAACACGGTGTTTGGTACGAAGAAGAAGCACGGGATCATTATTTCCCGTGAGGTCAACGACAGCTTCATCTTCAACAACCGCAGCTACGACAACCACCTCTCGGGGCTGGTGATCGACCGTAACAGCGTGAACAACCTGATCGCCCACAACGAGATCTACCAGAACCACACCGACGGCATCACCCTCTACGAGAGTGCCGACAACCTGTTGTGGGGCAACAAGGTGCTGAGCAACAAGCGCCACGGTATCCGCATTCGTAACAGCGTGAACATCCGCCTCTACGAAAACGTGGCCATGGCCAATGGCCTGACGGGCATCTACGGGCACATCAAGGACCTGACCAACACCGACCGTGACATCAAGCTCGACCCGTTCGACGCCGAGGTGTCGCTGATCGTGGTCGGCGGCGAACTCGCGGCCAACGGCAGCGGCCCGCTGTCCATCGACTCGCCGCTGAGCGTCGAGTTGTACCGGGTGTCCATGCTCGCACCGACCAAGGCCAGCGGGATCAGCTTCACCGGCATCCTCGGCGATCGTCAGGATGAAATTCTCGACCTGCTGGTGCGCCAGCAGAAAGCCGTGCTGATCGACCCTGTCGAACGCCAGACCGAAATGCGGGACTGAGGATAATTTTATGCACCCACACCTGATCAAATTACTCAGCCTGTCGGCCCTGGCCGCCGGTATTCTCGCGGCCAGCGGCGGTGTTCGCGCCGATGACGCCAAGGCGCCAAGCTTCAGTGCGGAACCCTGCTGCAGCCTCTGCCCGGCCGCCCACGACCCGAAGAATTACACCACCCGCTACCAGCAGAACTTCACCACGCTGGTGCAGGCCCAGGGCGACTGGCTGTTCCGTACGCAAGAAGACCTGCGCACCGAATTCGACACCACCCCCGCCGGCTACAAACGCATGAAACAACTGCACGATGCGTTCAAGAGCAAAGGCGTTGAGCTGGTTGTCGTTTATCAACCGACCCGTGGCCTGGTGAACCGCAACAAATTGAACCCGGCCGAAAAGGCCAGCTTCGATTACGACAAGGCACTGAAAAACTACAAGTCCATGCTCGGCCGTTTCGCGCAGATGGGCTATGTCGTGCCGGACCTGTCGCCTTTGACCAACGAGCAACTGCCCGACACCCTGCCGGCGCACGATTTCTACTTCCGCGGCGACCAGCACTGGACCCCGTACGGCGCCCAGCGCACAGCGAAAATCGTCGCCGAAAAGGTCAGGCAGATCCCGGCCTTCGCCGACATTCCCAAGCGTGAATTCGAGACCCACAAGTCCGGCCGCATGGGCAAGACCGGCACCCTGCACAACATGGCCGGGCAACTCTGCGGCACCAGCTACGCCATCCAGTACATGGACCAGTTCACCACCGAACCCAAGGGCGAAGCGGGCGATGGCGATCTGTTCGGCGACTCCGGCAACCCGCAGATCACCCTGGTCGGCACCAGTCACAGCGGCAAGAACTACAACTTCGCCGGTTTCCTCGAAGAGGCCATCGGCGCCGACATTCTCAATGTCGCGTTCCCCGGCGGCGGCCTGGAAGGTTCGATGTTGCAGTACCTGGGCAGCGACGAGTTCCAGAAGAACCCGCCGAAGATTCTCATCTGGGAATTCTCGCCGCTGTATCGCCTGGACCAGGAAACCATCTACCGCCAGATGATGGCGCTGCTGGACAACGGTTGCGAAGGCAAGGATGCACAGATGTCCGGGAGCACCACGCTCAAGCCGGGCAAGAACGAACTGATGGTCAACAGCAAGAACCTGGACCTGCGCAACAGCGGCCATCAGGTCGACATCCGCTTCGCCGACACCTCGGTGAAAACCCTGCACGCCACCCTCTGGTACATGAACGGGCGCCACGAGGACATCAAGATCGAAAAACCGGAAACCTCCGAAACCGACGGACGTTTCGCCTTCGAGTTGCGCACGGATGAAGACTGGGCTTCGCAGAACCTGCTGGCCGTCGAAGTCCAGGGTCCTGAAGCAGGCACCGCGCCACAGAAAGTCGAAGCGAAAATCTGCAAACGCAACGTGTTCCCTGGCGCGGAGCAACGTACCGCTTCGCTCGGGCAATGAGGTCTGCCATGCACAACCCGATATTGAAAAACCTGTTGGCTCCCACACTCCTGTGCTCTTCATTTCTAGGGCTGGCGATGTTCGCCGGGGCCACGCAAGCGGCTGCACCCTTGCGCCCGCCCCAGGGTTACTACGCGCCGATCGAGAAGGTCAAAACCGGCGACGGTAACGACGGCTGCGATGCAATGCCCAAGCCCTACACCGGCGCGCTGCAATTTCGCAGCAAGTACGAAGGCTCGGACAAGGCCCGCGCCACCCTGAACGCGGAATCGGAAAAGGCCTTCCGCGACAGCACCGCCGACATCACCAGGCTGGAGCGCGGCACCAGCAAGCGGGTGATGCAGTTCATGCGCGACGGGCGCCCGGCACAACTGGAGTGCACGTTGAACTGGCTGACGGCCTGGGCCCAGGCCGATGCGTTGATGTCCAGGGACTTCAACCATACCGGCAAGTCCATGCGCAAATGGGCGCTGGGCAGCATGGCGTCTGCGTACATTCGGCTGAAGTTCTCCGACTCCCATCCACTGGCCGCGCATCAGCAGCAAGCGCAACTGATCGAAGGCTGGTTCAGCAAGATGGCCGATCAGGTGGTCAGCGACTGGGACAACCTGCCGCTGGAACAAACCAACAACCATTCGTATTGGGCCGCCTGGTCGGTGATGGCTACCTCCATCGCCACCAACCGTCGCGACCTGTTCGACTGGGCGGTGAAGGAATACAGGATCGGCGCCAGCCAGGTCGACGCCGACGGCTACCTGCCCAACGAACTCAAGCGCCAGCAACGGGCGCTGGCCTACCACAACTACGCCCTGCCGCCACTGGCGATGATCGCCAGTTTCGCCCAGGTCAATGGCGTGGATCTGCGCCAGGAAAACAACGGTGCCTTGAAACGACTCGGTGATCGCGTACTCGCCGGGGTGAAAGAACCGGGCGCGTTCGAGAAGAAGAACGGCAAGGAACAGGACATGACCGATCTGAAAGAGGACATGAAATTCGCCTGGCTCGAGCCCTTCTGCACGCTCTACACCTGCTCGCCGGAAGTGCTGGCGAAGAAACACGCCATGCAACCGTTCAAGACCTTCCGCCTCGGCGGTGACCTGACCCGGGTCTACGACCCGGCCAATGAAAAGGGCAACAAGGGTTCCTAGAACAAACACAGACCCCCTGTGGGAGCGAGCCTGCTCGCGAAGCGGTGTATCAGTCGACAGCATCGTTGAATGTCAGACCGCAATCGCGAGCAGGCTCGCTCCCACAGGGTCAGCTTCGAGTTTGAGTTTTGTGAGTTGCCCCCCCGGATTTTCGTGGGGGGTTTGGGGGGGCCGTTGGCCCTTGACTGTTGGTTAAACAAGGAGAGATCGGGATGGTTTTTTCATCCAACGTGTTCCTGTTTCTGTTCTTGCCGGTCTTTCTCGGCTTGTACTACGTGAGCGGGCAACGCTATCGCAATTTGCTGCTGCTGATCGCCAGCTACGTGTTCTACGCCTGGTGGCGCGTGGACTTCCTGGCGCTGTTCGCCGGCGTCACCCTGTGGAACTACTGGATCGGCCTGAGGGTCGGCGCCGCCGGAGTCAGGACCAAACCGGCCCAGCGCTGGCTGCTGCTCGGCGTGGCCGTGGACCTGTGCATCCTCGGTTACTTCAAGTACGCCAACTTCGGCGTCGACAGCATCAACGCGATGATGACGTCAGTGGGCCTTGAGCCGTTCATCCTGACCCACGTGTTGCTGCCGATCGGAATCTCGTTCTACATCTTCGAATCCATCAGCTACATCATCGACGTCTACCGTGGCGATACCCCGGCGACGCGCAACCTGATCGACTTCGCGGCATTCGTGGCGATTTTCCCGCACCTGATCGCCGGTCCCGTGTTGCGCTTTCGCGACCTGGTCGACCAGTTCAACAACCGCACCCACACCCTCGATAAATTTTCCGAGGGCTGCACGCGGTTCATGCAGGGCTTCATCAAGAAGGTGTTCATCGCCGACACCCTGGCCGTGGTGGCCGACCATTGCTTCGCCCTGCAAAACCCGACCACGGGCGATGCCTGGCTTGGCGCCCTGGCGTATACCGCGCAGCTGTATTTCGACTTCTCCGGCTATAGCGACATGGCCATCGGGTTAGGCCTGATGATGGGTTTCCGCTTCATGGAAAACTTCAAGCAGCCGTATGTCAGCCAGTCGATCACCGAGTTCTGGCGGCGCTGGCATATCAGCCTGTCTACCTGGCTGCGCGACTACCTGTACATCACCCTTGGCGGCAATCGCAAAGGCACGCTGATGACCTATCGCAACCTGTTCCTGACCATGCTGCTCGGCGGTCTTTGGCACGGTGCGAACATCACCTACATCGTCTGGGGGGCCTGGCACGGCACCTGGCTGGCCATTGAAAAAGCCATTGGCCTGAACACGTCGCCGCGCAGCTTCAACCCGATCCGCTGGGCACTGACCTTCCTGCTGGTGGTGATGGGCTGGGTGATATTCCGCGCGGAAAACCTACACGTCGCCGGCCGCATGTACGGCGCCATGTTCAGCTTCGGCGACTGGTCGCTGTCGGAACTGAACCGGGCCAGCCTCACCGGCCTGCAAGTGGCGACCCTGATCGTGGCCTACGTGACGCTGGCGCTTTTCGGCCTGCGTGACTTCTACACCAGCCAGACACCGGTCAAGACCCGACCTGCGCTCAACGACGATGCCGATGGCCCCGCCGGTGCCACGTCGGGAACCGTCAAAGCCGTCCCCGGTGATCACCCGGCCAGCCTCCATCAGCCGGGCTACACCGTCGGCGTCGAAGCCCAGGTGCAACCGGCCTACTGGACCTCCGACTGGTCACGCTACGCGATGCGTGCCCTGGTCCTGCTGCTGTTCATCGCCTCGATTCTCAAACTCTCGGCGCAAAGCTTCTCGCCGTTCCTTTACTTCCAGTTCTGAGGGATCTGACCATGACCCGCTCATTACGCATGTTCTACATCGCCCTGTTCCTGGTGACCTTGCTGGTGCTCGGTCTGTGGTCGGTGCGCAGCTTCTTCGGCTTCAGTACCAACGCCAATGCGACGGTGCTCGACGGTCGCTGGACCAAGGCCGTGGAGACGCACTACGACGACGAGTTCCCGATCAAGCGCCTGGGCACCAATCTCTGGGCGGCACTGGATTTCAAGCTGTTCAACGAGGGTCGCCCGGGCGTCGTGCTGGGCCGCGACCAGTGGTTGTACAGCGATGAAGAATTCCATCCGGTGGTCAACGAAGAGCTCAACCTGCAAGGCAACTACGCGCTGGTCGAAGGGGTGCGCCAGGTGTTGAAAGACAAAGGCGTGCAACTGGTGATGGCGGTGGTGCCGGCCAAGGCGCGCCTGTACCCGGAACACCTCGGCGAAGCGAAGCCGGCCAGCATCCACGCCAACCTCTACAAGGACTTCCACCAGCGTCTGGCCGCCGACCGGATTCCCGCGCCGGACTTGCTCGGTCCGTTGCAAGCGGCCAAACGTGACGGCCAGCAGGTATTCCTGCGCACTGACACCCACTGGACTCCGGAAGGTGCCGAGATCGCGGCGAACACACTGGCCAGGACCATTGCCGACAAATTCCCGCTGAGCGGCGAACCGCAAGACTTTGTCACTGAACCTGCCGAGAAAATTACCCACAAGGGCGACCTGCGCCTGTTCCTGCCGCTGGACCCGCTGTTCGAAAACCTCATGCCGGCACCCGAGGCCCTGCAAAAACGCAACACCGTCGCCGCCGGGGACCAGCCTGCCGGTGACGACGCCCTGTTTGCCAATACCGAAGTACCGGTGGCGCTGATCGGCACCAGCTACAGCGCCAACCCCAACTGGAACTTCGTCGGTGCGCTGAAACAAGCCCTGCGCAGCGACGTGGTCAATTACGCCGAGGACGGCCACGGCCCGATTCTGCCGATGCTCGGCTACCTCAAAAGCGATGCCTTCAAGAACAGCCCGCCCCAAGTGCTGATCTGGGAGTTCCCTGAACGATATCTGCCTGTGAATAACGAAATCGGCGACGCCGACCCGCAGTGGGTCGCAGAGCTTAAACAAGCCGGCGCGCGCCAGCAAAACGTAGCCATCAACAACAAATCCGAGACGCCCGACCGGGCGCAAAACTGAAAAGAGAGAGGTACTTCCATGACGTTCACTACTACACCTCGTCGTCTCGCCACCCGCTCCCTGAAGACAGTCGCACTGGTTGCTGGTATGAGTGTGCTCTCCATGCAGGCCTTCGCCGGTGGCGACGCGGCACTGTACGGCCCGACCGCGCCGAAAGGCTCGACCTTCGTGCGCATCTACAACGCCAGCAACAGCGAAGTCAGCGCCACTGTCGGCAACACCAACCTGAACGATGTGGCACCGCTGGCGAGCAGTGATTTCAGCTTCATGCCGGGCGGTGACTACAGTGCCAAGGTCGGCAGCCAGACGCTGCCGGTGAAACTGGCCGGCGACCACTATTACACCCTGGTCAACAACGCCAGCGGCGCGCCGCAACTGATTGAAGAGCCGCCGTTCAAGAACAAACAGAAATCCCTGGTACGGGTACAGAACCTCAGCGACAAGGCGCTGACCCTGAAAACCGCCGACGGCAAGACCGACGTGGTGCCGAACGTGGCCGCCAAGGGTCGTGGCGAACGCGAGATCAACCCGGTGAAAGTCAGCCTGGCGCTGTACGATGGTGCAACGAAAGTCGGCGACGTGAAACCGGTCGCCCTGGAGCGCGGTGAAGCCGCAGTGCTGTACGTCACCGGCAGCGGCAGCAGCCTGTCGCCGGTCTGGGTGAAACGCCCGGTATCGACGCGCTAATTAATTTTTTCCGGATTGATACACGCTCCTGTAGGAGCACGGCTTGCCGGCGAAGGCGCCCATGAGGCCGCCATCGCTGGCAAGCCAGCTCCCACAATGGATCGAGGCGTCAGTTTGGACACGGAACAAAAACAAGAGTGAAACGACACAAGGTTCGTCGCTCTAACCAAACGATTTTCAAGGAGTAACAACATGATTCCGGTGATCTTGTCAGGTGGTAGCGGTTCGCGTCTCTGGCCGCTTTCCCGTAAGCAGTTCCCTAAACAGTTCCTGGCGCTGACGGGCGAACACACGCTGTTCCAGCAAACCCTGGAGCGCCTGGTCTTCGAAGGCATGGACACGCCGATCGTGGTGTGCAACAAGGACCACCGCTTCATCGTCAACGAGCAACTGAGCGCCCGCAAACTGGAAACCCAGCGCATCCTGATGGAACCGTTCGGGCGCAACACCGCGCCGGCCGTGGCGTTGACGGCGATGATGCTGGTCAATGAAGGCCGTGACGAGTTGATGCTGGTGCTGCCGGCGGACCACGTGCTGGAAGACCAGAAGGCCCTGCAACGCGCCCTGGCCCTGGCCACGGTCGCTGCCGAAAATGGCGAAATGGTGCTGTTCGGCGTACCGGCCACCAAGCCGGAAACCGGATACGGCTACATCAAGTCTTCCAACGACTCGCTGCTGCCCGAAGGCGTCAGCCGTGTCTCGCACTTCGTCGAAAAACCGGATGTGAAACGCGCCACCGAGTTCGTCCAGTCCGGCGGCTACTTCTGGAACAGCGGCATGTTCCTGTTCCGCGCCAGCCGCTTCCTCGAAGAGCTGAAAAAGCATGACCCGGACATCTACGACACCTGCCTGCTGACCCTGGAACGCAGCCAGCAGGACCCTGACACCGTCAGCATCGACGAAGCCACCTTCGCCTGCTGCCCGGATAACTCCATCGACTACTCGGTCATGGAAAAGACCCAGCGCGCCTGCGTGGTGCCGCTGACTGCCGGCTGGAGCGACGTCGGCTGCTGGTCGTCGCTGTGGGAAGTCAACCAGAAGGACGCCAACGGCAACGTCACCAAGGGCGACGTAGTGGTCCAGGACAGCCGCAACTGCATGATCCACGGCAACGGCAAACTGGTGTCGGTGATCGGCCTGGAAAACATCGTCGTGGTCGAGACCAAGGACGCCATGATGATTGCGCACAAGGACAAGGTCCAGGGCGTGAAACAGCTGGTCAACACCCTCAACGAACAGGGTCGCAGCGAAACCCAGAATCACTGCGAAGTCTATCGTCCGTGGGGCTCCTACGACTCGGTGGACATGGGCGGCCGCTTCCAGGTCAAGCACATCTCGGTCAAGCCGGGGGCGTGCCTGTCGCTGCAGATGCACCACCACCGCGCCGAGCACTGGATCGTGGTCAGCGGTACGGCTGAAGTGACCTGCGATGAAAATGTGTTCCTGCTGACGGAAAACCAGTCGACCTACATTCCGATTGCTTCGGTCCACCGCCTGCGCAATCCGGGCAAGATCCCGCTGGAAATCATCGAAGTGCAATCGGGCAGCTACCTGGGTGAAGACGATATCGAGCGGTACGACGATATCTACGGTCGCTCGACCCCGATCGAACGCGGCGTGTCGGTGAAAACCATCGCGCAATAACGTTCATTAAGACTTGGGCCTCGGTCCCCTTGCTGCGCTCCTTATCCGCAGCAGGGTGACCGGGGCTTTTTTTGCTTTGGGGGTTTTGTTGTCTGGGAGGTCCCCATCGCGAGCAGGCTCGCTCCCACAGGGGAATGCATTTCAAATGTGGGAGCGAGCCTGCTCGCGATGAGGCCATTACCGGCACCACAAAACTCTCGCCCATCGCCAACCCCACCTGCGCTTAGGTAGGATGGACTTCTCCACTCCCGAGGTTCGCGCGTCATGCTCATCGGCGTCCTGCTGGTCATCACCTGGTTGGTCCTGCTGCTGCGCTACCCGGCCAAGGCTTTGCCCGTATCCATGGCCGCCGCCGTAGGCCTGGGCATCGTCGCCACGTGGGTGATCTGGATGGACCACCGCGAACTCAAGCAACTGCAACGCCTGGAATTGCGCATCAGCTACGCCCCGCAACACTGCCCCGCCGACCGGCCGCTGCAACTGACGCTGAACAACGGCAACGACGTGCCGCTGATCGAACTGCGCTGGCGGGTCGCCGCCTACGCACCGGGCGACACGGTCAACCTGGCCGACAATCAATACACCGCCCCACGGTATCGCGGCCCCGGCGAACTGCAGGCCGGGGGCAACTGGGAAGACTGTTTGCCCTTGCCGCCGCTGCGCCCCGGCTACCGCCCGGAAACCCTGGAGTTTCGCGCCGAGCGTTTGCAGGGTAGTTTTTCCGACTGAACGATCCTGCCCCTTTGAGCTTTCCCACTGATTGAACAAGGACCGCGCCATGCCCATTGCGTTGATCACCGGATGTTCCAGCGGCATCGGCCGCGCCCTCGCCGACACCTTCAAAAGCGCCGGATACCAAGTCTGGGCCAGTGCACGCAAGGCTCAGGACGTCGCCATGCTGAGCGCCGCCGGATTCACCGCCGTGCAACTGGACGTCAACGACACCCAGGCACTGGAACAGTTGAGCGAACGGATCAATCGCCAGCACGGCGGCCTTGATGTGCTGATCAACAACGCCGGCTACGGCGCCATGGGGCCGCTGCTCGATGGCGGTGTGCAGGCGATGCAGCGTCAATTCGAAACCAACGTGTTCGCCATCGTCGGCGTCACGCGCGCCTTGTTTCCGGTGCTGCGCCGGGCCAAGGGGATTGTGGTGAATGTCGGCAGCGTTTCCGGGGTGCTGGTCACGCCATTCGCCGGCGCGTATTGCGCATCGAAAGCGGCCGTGCATGCCTTGAGCGATGCGCTGCGCATGGAACTGGCACCATTCGGCGTGCGGGTAATGGAAGTGCAACCCGGTGCCATCGCCTCCAGTTTCGCCAAGAATGCGGGCCACGAAGCCGAACAATTGATCACCGAAGAATCGCCATGGTTTCCCCTGCGCGAAGGCATTCGTGCGCGGGCCAGAGCCTCCCAGGACAAACCGACGCCCGCCAGTGAATTTGCCGCCGCCCTGTTGAAAGCGGTACAGCAGAACAAACCGCCACGCCTGATTCGCCTCGGCAACGGCAGCCGCGCGTTGCCGCTGCTGGCGACACTACTGCCCAAGGGCCTGCTGGAATCGACGCTGATGAAGCGATTCGGGTTGCGCGGGCAGCTCTGATCGCGGCATCTGGTTCACCGTAGGAGCCAGGCTTGCCGGCGAAGGCGTTATCGAAGGCGATGTACGACTTAAGGCTGCCTTCGCGGGCAAGTCGGATCGCCGCCCGCTCGCTCCTACGGGCGAACAACGATAACGCGGTGCGATAGGTGCACCGCAGCGTCTGGTTCGCGGCCATTTGTGGCGGTCACTTTTGTATCCAACACCGCCACAGCGCAATAGCAACACCCCCTAACATTCAACGCCCCCTCCCCTCTCGCCAACAAATATCCGGCGCTATAACGTCTCAATTAATCCATCAAACAATGGATTAACCAATCAAACAACTTAAACAAACAAGGCAATAATATGGACGTTATTACCCAAAATTCTTTTACCTTTTCAATCCCATCGGAACGTGACCCAAACTTTGGCGATGACGGTGTTATCACGCTATTCAAACTTGAGCACGAACTGGACACCGACCGGCATGTAAAAGGTCTTGCACTCCTGGCCGACGAAAAGATCCTGGTCGGTGCATGGCTCGCCCGAGAACTCAAAGGGCTTTATGGCCTGGCGCGCTTCAATGGCGATGGCAGCCTCGATAAGAGCTTCGCCGACAATGGCCTGGCCCTCGGCAATTTTGCCGGGGGATACGACTGCGCCGGGGGCAAGGTTGCCGTGCAGGAGGACGGGCATATCCTGATGCTGGGCTGGTCGCGAAAGGTCGATACCTATAGCCCCAAACGCCTGGTCATTGCCCGTTTCGACAAGGACGGCGCACTCGACCAAAACTTTGGTCGGCAAGGCTGCGTCATCATCGATAACAACACGCTCGGCTTACTTGTGGACGACAGCAGCACACTGCATGTACTGGATAATGGAAACATAGTTATCACTGCAACTTATCTGAATGGAGATACTTCTACCGGCACCGTAATACGCATCGACATGCACGGTAATCTTGATAAAAGCTTCAACAACACCGGCAAACTCGACATCACACACCCTGCTTTCACTGCAACGTCTGTCAATGCATTACTCGCGCAAGCAAACAACACAATCCTGGTTGCTGGAAGCGCTCGAAATTCAATGAATGAAACACTCGGTTATGTCGCTCGCTTTTCCCATTCGGGTGAACTCGACACGGATTTTGGCAGTGATGAAACACCGGGCTTTTCAACGCTGAACATACCGAACGGTACCGTGATACTTCACGACCTGATCGATACAGGCTCAGGCAATGTGGTCGGCATCGGCCAGGCCAGCACGCCATTCAGAAACTTCGGGCTGCTGGCGGGACTGGATTCAACGGGCAATCCGTTCCCCGCGTTCAATGGCGGTCGACCGGTGTTGACCGCCGTCGACCCCGTGCACGGCAATGAATGGATCTGCGGCCACCGCCAGGCCGATGGAAAAATCATCACCACGGGTGGTTCCCAACGTCTTTACACCCTGCGCTATCAGGCCAACGGCTTGATCGACCGAAGCTTCGGCCAACATGGAAGCATCCAGGAAGACACCGCACTGCAAACCCCGCTGGCACTCCTGCAAATCCAGGCAAACGGCCGGATTCTGCTGGCTGGCAACACCCTGGGACTGGGTGGCGCACTCGGCCATGTCTACGCCTATCAGGGCTGAACAGCCCCGAACCGATGAAATTTCAAAAAGGATTTTGAGATGAGCAAACTGCTGGATATCAGAATGGACAATTTTGTAAACGGGATCAGAAAGGGCGTGCCGATGACATTCGGCTTCACTCTTGAAACCGATGGTGCTCCACCGCCCGTGGGGTCTCGTTTACAGTTCCGGGTGGCCAAGGATGTAACGCTGCTGCACGCCTCCATGCCCGTCGATGGCGCGCAAATGATCACCAACGAACATTGGGGTTTCAGCACCCTGACGATTACCGGCGTACAGACTCAGGGCTGGAATCCCCGACGCACGGTGACGTTGAGATCCGACAAGGATCTCGACGGCTCATCCATCGCCGAGTTGTGTGGCATCGTTTACTACCAACCCACCTATCAGGAAGACATCTATTGCCCCGTCCTGGCCAGGCCTGTTGCAACACTGGATATTCAAGCCCGCCAGGTGTTCAAGGGGCATTGGCAGGATCAAGTCTCCAAAGGCTGGATCTACAGCCATGACGTGATCCTGAGTGCCATTGGCGGTTCGTTTACCCAGTGGAAATTCACAGTTGCAGGCTTGCCGCAAGGAACGAAGATTCATGCCAACCCCTGGCTGGATGTCGCCCATGACGGCACGGAGGGCGTGATTGAGTTGCACACGCCGGCAACAGATCAGTACTTGCTGGAGCCGGGAATGGAACTGCCTGTGTCCATTCAACTGCTCTATCCGCCGACATTGGGGCAGGACCCTGCATTGCGCAGTCTTCCCAACCTCACTGCTCAGCCAGCGACAATCAACGTTTAGTAATCACCGCTCACCTGTAGGAGCGAGCATGCTCGCGATGGGCGTTAACGATAACGCGGGTTTTCTGAATGCCCGCGGCGCCTGCTACTCCATCGCGAGCGTGCTGAACTGGCCTAATGATTTTGGACACTTCAATCGGGCGCTATGATGGCGCCCAAATCTGAGGTGTTTGGCTATGCGTAAATCTTATTCCAGCG
>NZ_JBNNVQ010000054.1:0-39127 GCF_050280625.1 Pseudomonas sp. NPDC089569 | reverse complement strand
CGCGCCTTCAATGACGGGCAAAAGGCCGGCCCCTTCATTGGCGACTGTGCCGTGGCCGACATGGCCCGCATGAGCGACATCCTTGCAGACAGCTTAGATGGCGTAGAACGCCGATCGCTGGCTGACTTCACCGAAAATGCCTACCTCAACTACTCCATGTACGTGATCATGGACCGTGCCTTGCCGCATATCGGCGACGGCCTCAAACCCGTGCAACGACGCATCGTCTACGCCATGAGTGAGTTGGGGCTGGACGCCGACTCCAAGCACAAGAAATCGGCGCGTACCGTCGGTGACGTGCTCGGCAAGTTCCACCCTCACGGCGACTCGGCCTGCTACGAAGCCATGGTCCTGATGGCCCAGCCTTTCAGCTACCGCTACACGCTGGTGGACGGCCAGGGCAACTGGGGTGCGCCGGACGATCCCAAGTCCTTTGCGGCGATGCGATACACCGAGGCACGGCTCTCGCGCTATTCCGAAGTGCTGCTCAGTGAATTGGGCCAGGGTACCGCGGACTGGGGGCCGAACTTCGACGGTACCCTCGACGAGCCGCTGGTGTTGCCGGCACGTTTGCCGAACATTCTCCTCAACGGCACCACCGGTATTGCCGTGGGCATGGCCACCGACGTGCCGCCGCACAACCTGCGCGAAGTCGCCAGCGCGTGCGTGCGTTTGCTCGATGAGCCAAAGGCTACGGTCGAGCAGCTCTGCGAGCACATCCAGGGCCCGGACTACCCGACCGAAGCGGAAATCATCACCCCGCGCGCCGACCTGGTGAAAATCTACGAAAGCGGTCGTGGTTCGGTGCGCATGCGCGCGGTGTACCACATCGAAGACGGCGACATTGTCGTGACCGCGTTGCCGCATCAGGTCTCCGGGGCCAAGGTCCTGGAACAGATCGCGGCCATGATGCAGGCCAAGCCTTCCAAGGCGCCGCAGGTTGCGGACTTGCGCGATGAGTCGGACCACGAGAACCCTTGCCGCATCGTGATCATTCCGGTCAACAGCCGTGTCGATCACGAGGCGCTGATGCAGCACCTGTTCGCCACAACCGACCTGGAATCGAGCTATCGGGTCAACGTCAACATCATTGGCCTGGACGGCAAGCCGCAGTTGAAGAACCTGCGAGCGTTGCTGGTGGAGTGGCTGGAGTTCCGCGTTCAAACCGTCCGTCGCCGGCTGCAATTCCGCCTCGATAAGGTCGAGCGTCGCCTGCACCTGTTGGACGGTTTGCTGATTGCCTACCTCAACCTGGATGAAGTGATTCACATCATCCGTACCGAGGATCAACCACGAGCCAAACTGATCGAGCGTTTTGCCCTGAGTGAAATCCAGGCCGACTACATCCTCGATACCCGGTTGCGTCAGTTGGCGCGTCTGGAAGAAATGAAACTGCGTGCCGAACAGGATGAACTGCTCAAGGAACAAGCCAAGCTGCAAGCCCTGCTGAGCAGCGAAGCCAAGTTGAAAAAACTGGTGCGCAGCGAACTGATCAAGGACGCCGAAACCTATGGCGACGATCGCCGTTCGCCTATCGTCGAACGCGCCGAAGCCAAGGCCATGACCGAGCACGATCTGCTGCCGAACGAGAAAGTGACCGTCGTACTGTCGGAAAAAGGCTGGGTGCGGTCTGCCAAGGGTCACGAAATCGACGCCACCGGGCTTTCCTACAAGGCCGGCGACGGATTCAAGACCTCGGCGGCAGGGCGCTCCAACCAATACGCGGTGTTTATCGACTCCACCGGCCGCAGTTATTCGGTGGCTGCGCATACGTTGCCGTCGGCCCGTGGTCAGGGTGAGCCGCTGACGGGGCGTCTAACGCCGCCGCCGGGTGCGAGCTTTGAATGCGTGCTGATGCCCGAAGACGATGCGTTGTACGTGATCGCGTCCGACGCCGGCTACGGTTTCGTGGTCAAGGGCGAAGACCTGCAGGCCAAGAACAAGGCGGGCAAGGCGCTGTTGAGCCTGCCCAACAATGCCAAGGTGATGCTGCCGCGTCCGGTGGCCGACCGTGAGCAGAACTGGCTGGCATCGGTGACCACCGAAGGTCGCCTGTTGATCTTCAAAATCAGCGATCTGCCACAATTAGGTAAGGGCAAAGGCAACAAGATCATCGGGATTCCCGGAGAGCGTGTGGCCAGCCGCGAGGAATACGTCACGGACATCGCCGTTCTGCCGGAAGGCGCCACATTGGTGTTGCAGGCCGGAAAACGTACGTTGTCACTGAAAGCGGACGACCTTGAACACTACAAGGGTGAGCGTGGGCGTCGTGGTAACAAACTGCCACGTGGCTTCCAGAGGGTAGATGCGCTACTCGTCGAAAACCTCAATTAGTTGTCCTAGAGCCCCCGATCTGCGATTTAACCCGTAGATCGGCACTTTGGCGCTGGAGTCGCAACGAATATTCACGGATGATATGGCCTTTCCAGCGCCGGCGTGGCCGGGCGTTCTTCATATTTGTTGAGTATTTTCACTGTGATCTGCCTTGTGGCGATCACCTGGATGGGACGATGACTGCTCTGCGCCTTCCTTTTATTCTGATGCTCGCCGGCGTTCTTGGCCTGGCGGGTTGCAGCGTTCACCAGCCGGTGTCGTTGTATCAACTGGACAGCGGAAGTCCGGTTCAGCCTGCTCAAAGCTCGGGCATGGCGGTATTGCTGGGTCCGGTAACCGTAGCTGACTACCTGCAGCGCGAAACCCTGTTGCAGCGTCAACCTGACGGCAGCCTGCAAGCTTCCACCGATGGCCGTTGGGCCGGCAGCCTGTCCTCGGACATCGATCAACTGCTGTTGCGCCAGGTGGCGGGTCGCCTGGACAGCCAGCGCGTAGTACTGGCACCGGCAACCGTTGGTTTCACCCCTGATGTTCAAGTATTGCTGACCATCACCCGCCTGGACTCGGGTGCAACACAACCGGCAATCCTTGATGCGCAATGGCGTCTGATTGACCGCCGTGGGCAGGTGCGCGACAACCGCATCATCCACCTGCAAGAGCAACATGCTGGCAGCACGACCTCGCAGGTGCAGGCGCAAGGCGTCCTGTTGCAGCGTCTGGCCGAGCAATTGTCCGTGGCGCTCAAGCCGCTTGCCAATCAGCCTCCGGTAGCCGAAGTGCCACGCAAGCCGGCAGCCAAGCCAGCGGCGCCTGCGGCTGAACAGGAAAAACAGCCGAAGATTCCAATGGCAACACCGATTCGTACGGATATGGAAGTGTTTCGCTTCTAAGTCAGACTGGATTCAAAACAAGGCCCGCATTGATGCGGGCCTTGTCGTTTTTGCGGGTTGGAAATCTTTGATGCCTGTTCCGGCCTGTTCGCTTGTAGGAGCGAGGCTTGCCCGCGAAGACGGCCTTGCGTCCTGTGGTGTCTTTGAAAACGCTTTCGCCGGCAAGCCTGGCTCCTACGAGGCGAAGGCATTCGAACAGGCAACAAAAAGCCCGCAGACGATCACTCATCTGCGGGCTTTTCGATATCAAGGGCTAAGGTTCAAGCCCGGCGCTCGTGCATCCGCGCCAGCTGCCGTTCCAGCATCGATGGATAAGGCTCCATCAAACGCTCTACACAGCATGCGCCTTCAGGGCTGGCAATCGGCCGGATTCGCGCACGTTGGCGGATCAGCGAATCGTCGTTGATCTTGCGTTCCACCAACAGCAGGTTGCGGCTGTGTTGTGACAGGGCCAGGGCGTCCTGGGCGGTGTCGGTCAACAACAGGTCGATCTGGCTCAGGCCGAACAACTCCTCGCCCAGCGTGAGTCCCAGCTGCAACTGCAGAGTGATGCCACTGTCGGCAACTTCGATCTGCAACTGATGGCTAAGGGCTCGCAACAGCTCGCCGCAGCAGATGGCGTTGGTCAGGTAATCGTCGCCGCTGTCGTCGGTATGGAACAGCATCAGCGTGCTGCCATCGTTCAGGGTATGCAGCTCGCCCTGGTAAAGCGAAGCAGCCTGGTCGAGACAGTCACGGTAGCGCGCGAGCAGTTCCTCCAGGCGAGCCCGTGGCAGGCGTCGCAATTGTTCCTGGGAGCCCAGTTGCACCGCCAGAACGGCGCTGTGCTGAGGAACACTGGAAACCACGGGTTTGGCCAGCGGTTTGGCTGCGCCATCCGGCAAATCATCCAGCAAATCGGCGAATGCGTCTTCGTCATCGTCGTCGACTGTGCTGACCGCCTGTCGTGATGCCGGTTTCATAGCCGTCTTCGGACGGCTTTCATCGAAGCTCGGGTCTCGCAGGTTACGAACCTCGAAGCCCGGCTCGGCGTCATCATAATCGCTGTCGTCGAATTCGGGTTCCGGTACGGGCTCCGGCTCGGCCGGTTCGGGCGCGAAGTTGGCATGCAGCTGGCGCGCCAGGTCGCCGATCTCATCCTGGCGGTCTGTAGCCGGGGTGTATTCGTCGATATTGCGCAGCCACACTCGAATTTGCAGGAGCGGCGTGGAGATGTGCCGACCCAGGCGCAGGCTCAGGGCCAGGGACAGCGCCAGCAGAATTGCACTCAAGATGCCCATGCTTTGCAGGCTGATGGTCATCGGCTGCTGGAATTGATCCATGTCCAGGCTGATGCGCAACTGGCCGGCGGTCACGTCCTGAAACGTGATCTTGCTCTGATACATACCTTCGGCTTCGCCCAGCAGGCCGTGCTTGGGACGCTGGCCGGCTTCGGCGAGTATGCGGTTGTCCACGCTGTAGATGGCGGCGTGGGCCACCAGCTTGTTCTTTGTCAGGTTGTTGAGCAGCACATTGAGGCTGAGGATGTCGTTGGACACCAGCAGCTCGGTGGCCGACGTGGCTGTTTGCGTGGTCAGGCTTTCACCCAGCGCATCGGCCTGCTCGTGCATGGCCTGCTTGAACTGCAAACCCATCACGCAGGCGTAGATCACCAGGGCCAGAGCGACCAGGATCACGTTATGGCTGGCGATGCGCAATGCAATCGGTACACGGCGGTGGCGCAGTGCCCGGAAGATCAGCAGAAAGAAGTTATCGGTTTTTACTGGCGTGGGCCGGTTCACTTGAGCTCGGCTCTTTTGTCCGTGAAGTTGACGCGCAGTATAGCGACAGGCCCTAGACCGGCAAAGCGCTCACGGTGCCCGATGGTCACTGAAAGTGGGTAGAATGCGCTTTTTTTCCACCTGCGGGGGTGCGCCTTGCGCGAAATTGTCCTGATAAACATCACGGGTGAAGACCGTCCCGGTCTGACTGCGGCCATTACCGGCGTTCTGGCCCAGGGTGGTGTGAACATTCTCGACATTGGTCAGGCGGTGATCCACGACACCCTGTCGTTCGGCATCCTGGTTGAAATTCCTGATACCGAACAAGGCAAATCGGTACTCAAGGACATCCTGTTCAAGGGCTATGAGCTCGATCAACAGGTGCGTTTCACTCCGGTGTCCGAGGAAGATTACCAACAGTGGGTCGGCAACCAGGGCAAAAAGCGCCACATCGTGACGCTGTTGACCCGCAAGGTTACCGCCGGTCAATTGCAGGCGGTCAGTTCGATCACCGCCAAGTACGGCCTGAACATCGATCACATTGACCGTTTGTCCGGGCGCATGCCGCTCGATACCCCGGCTGATCAAGGCAAGGGGTGCATCGAGTTTTCCGTGCGCGGAGAAGCGGCCGATCCACAGGCGCTGCGGGCCGAGTTCCTGAGCGTGGCCCAGGAGCTGAATGTCGACATCGCCTTCCAGGAAGACTCCCTGTTCCGTCGCAACCGTCGTCTGGCGGTGTTCGACATGGACTCGACCCTGATCGAAGCCGAAGTCATCGACGAGTTGGCCAAGGCGGCCGGCGTGGGCGACAAGGTGTCGGAAATCACCGAGCGGGCGATGGCTGGTGAGCTGGATTTTCGCGCCAGCTTCAAGGAGCGTCTGGCGTTGCTCAAAGGCCTGGATGTCGGCGTGCTGGACGCCATCGGTGCATCACTGCGCTTGACCGAAGGTGCCGAGACCCTGTTCGCCGAACTCAAGCGCCTGGGTTACAAGACGGCGATTCTGTCCGGTGGCTTCACCTACTTCGCCAGGCAGCTGCAGGCCAAGCTGGGAATCGACTATGTGTTCGCCAACGAGCTGGAAGTGGTCGACGGCAAGGTGACCGGTGTTGCGGTCGAGCCGATTGTCGATGCCCAGCGCAAGGCGGATCTGCTCAAGGAGCTGGCGGTCAAGGAAGGTTTGCGCCTGGAACAGACCATTGCGGTCGGTGATGGCGCCAACGACCTGCCGATGCTGGCGATTGCCGGGTTGGGCGTGGCGTTCCGCGCAAAGCCGCTGGTCAAGCAGTCGGCCAAGCAGGCGATTTCTACCCTGGGGCTGGATGGCGTGTTGTACCTGTTGGGCATGCGCGATCGCGACGGACAGCTCTGACACGTAAAACACCTGTAGGAGCGAGCATGCTCGCGATGGAAGACCAGGCACCGTTGGGTGTCAGGGTGCCAACGTTATCGTTGACGACCATCGCGAGCATGCTCGCTCCTACAGCAATGGTGTCTATCAGGCGTTTGGCAGGCCCATGCCCTGACCCATCTGCACCGGCGAGCCGGCCGCCAATTCTTCGGCCCACTTCACCTGATCCGGACCGAACAGCACGATGGCGGTCGAGCCCAGTTTGAAGCGGCCCAGCTCCGCACCTTTTTCCAGATGAATCGGCGCACGGGCGGCTTCGTCGTAACGGAAGGTTTTCAGTTCGCGCTTGGGTGGCGTGACCAGACCGGCCCACACGGTTTCGATCGACGCCACGATCATCGCGCCCACCAGTACCACGGCCATCGGGCCACGCTCGGTGTCGAAAATGCATGCCACGCGCTCGTTACGTGCAAACAGCTCCGGCACGTTTTCAGCGGTGGTCTGGTTGACCGAGAAGATCCGGCCAGGGATGTAGACCATTTCACGCAGGGTACCGGCCAGCGGCATGTGCACGCGGTGGTAGTCCTTTGGCGACAGGTAGATGGTTGCGAAATCGCCGCCCATGAAGGGCGCGGCGTTGGCAGCGTCGCCACCGAGCAGTTCCAGCACGCTGAAGCTGTGGCCCTTGGCCTGGAACACGCGACCGTGTTCGATCGGGCCGAGTTGGCTGATCGCACCGTCGGCCGGGCTGAGGATCGCGCCCGGTGTTTCGTCCAGCGGGCGGGCGCCTTCTTTCAGGGCGCGGGTGAAGAAGGCATTGAAGTGCTCATAGGCCGTCAGGTCTTCGACCAGTGCCTGGGACATGTCCACCTGATAGCGCTTGGCGAACCAGGCGGTAAACGCATTCTTGAACCAACGCACGCGGCATTCGGCGATGCAGCCGGCCAGTCGCGAGAGCAAGTGGTGGGGCAGCAGGTACTGACTGAGGATAAACAGACGCTTGTTCATTAACTGTCCTTAAAGACCTTGATTCTCAACGGGGGTGTCGGGATGGTTGCCCCATTCTCCCCAGGAGCCGGCGTAACCCTTGACCCGCGGATAACCGAGGGCCTTGGCCACGAGATAGGTAAAGCCAGAGCGATGGTGGGTCTGGCAGTGGGTAATCACTTCTTTGTCCTTGCTGATCCCGAGTTGTTCCAGGATCTGCGGCATGTCGGTGCGAATGCGCAGGTTGCGTGCCTGATCCATGCCCGCGGTCCATTCGAAATTGACTGCGCCGGGAATGTGCCCGCCCTTGGCGGCCAGCACTTTTTCGCCGGAGAACTCCAACGGCCCGCGCGCGTCCCAGATCGCCAGGTCAGTCGCGCCGAGGCGGCTTTGCAGGTATTCGCGGGTCGCGGTGGGTTCGTCGTGCAGGGTCAAGGCCACCGGTCCGCCGACCGGGGGCGCAACCTCGGTCGATAACGGCAACGCTTCGGCCAGCCACGACTTCAGGCCGCCATCGACGTAGTGATAACGGCTGTGGCCGATCACGTCGAGTAACCAGATGAAGCGTCCGGCCCAGCCACCGCCTTCGTCGTCATAGACGACGTAGACTGCGTCCTTGTTGTGCCCGAGCTCGCCGAACAGTTTTTCCAGGTCGGCCTGTGAGGGCAGCAGTCCCGGCGCTGGAGGTTGGCCGAGTTGTGTGCGTTTGGGGTCGACAAAACGTGCGCCGGGAATATGCCCCTCGGTGTAACGGGCGCTGCTGGTCAGGTCGACCAGAATCAGTTCGCGGGCGGCGAGGCGAGGGAGCAAGTCGCTCGGTTCGATCACCAGCGGCAAGCCAGAGAAGTCAGACATGTGAGGTCTCCAGGGCACAAAAAGGAAGGATTGTAGCGCAGCGCTATTGGCCGCGGCGGCTAAAGTTGTGCAGTGCTTTCTCGATGCACTGTGCGGTTTTGCCGAAGGCTTGTACGCAGATTTCCGAAAACGGCCCGCCGCCCTGATCCGCCGCAACAATCATGATCACCCGGCCATTGTTGAGCAGTGAGCGCAGCAGCAGATGCTCGCCGCCAAATTGTGAGCGCAGGCCGTTGGGTAGCAATGCGGAGAATTGTGCATTGTTGGCAGGCGTCAGGCGCACCTGGGCCTGTTGCGCGAGCAAGCGTTGCAGCACGGTGCTCTGGTTGACCGGGAAATTCAGCCCCGCAGCTTCTTTCGGCAGTCCGGCCGTTTGATGCACCCGCAAGTTGGCGTGGGTGCGGTCGGCCATCAGGATCATCACCCGGCGCATGCCGCACGCCACCAAGGCGTCGCGAGCCGCGATGGTCAAGTGCATGGCGTTGGTGAAACGGCTCGGCTCGGCCAGCAGTTCGGCACATTGTCCACGCCACTTCGCCAGGTCCTCGGCAGACGGCGCCTGCGCCGGCAACAATCGGGCATGGATGCGGTTCATGCCCCAAGGCCAGATCAGTGCGACGGCAGGGTGCCAGAGATCCGGCATGGCGTGATGGCGTGCACTGTTGGCAGCTTGTTGGTGCAGTTGCTGTCGGACGTCGTCCATAGGCATTTGCAGGTACAGGCTGGTCAGCTGCTGCCAGCGTTTGCTGTGCGGGCTGTCCCAGGCGTGTTGTGCGGACAGTGCCAACCCATTGGCCAACAGCACCGTGTTGGCCGGTTGATTGAGCCAGCGGCGCAGGGTCGGGTCGTCATCCAGGCGGTTTTGCTGGCGCAGTGGATGTCCACTGTCACGGGCGATGCGCAGGACCTTCACCAGCTCCCGTTGCTCGGTCAGCAACAGGTGATAGCCCTGCTGTACCCAGATCGGCAGGCGCCAGAGATTCACCAGGGTCAGGCCGATTTCCAGCAAGCGTGCGCCAAACAATTGCTTTTCGACTTTGCGTGCCGACTCGCCTTTGTGGATGACCCGCAACTCCCAGTCTTCGAGCAGTTGCGGGTGAGTCATTGCCAGCGGCCACAACGGTGACAGAAACAACAGGCTGCCCCAATGAATGTCCTGCCACAGTCTTGCCAGTCGACTGGCAAAAAAGCCGTTGGCCTGTTGAGTGGCGTGCTGGCTGATCATCTGCAACTGGCGCAGCGTCGGCGCAATGTCGGTCTCGGGCACTGCCGGCAAACGCTCGAGCAGTTCCTCGGTGCGTTTAAGGCCCAGGCGATTGATCGCGACCTCAAGGTTCTCCGCAGGCTCGGTCATGCTGCCATGGGTGTGACGGTTGGCTTCACGGATGACGCTCAAGGCCAGGGCCGGGCTTTGCTGCATGACCTCGGCAATGTCACGCAGCGAGCTGCGATTGTCGCGGATCGCCCGGCAGACACGGTCGTGACTGGCCTGCGGGACCGGCAGGCGCACATTGTCCAGAAGCTTGACCCAGCCTTCGAGAGTGGTCGGTTTTGCAGTTGGAACGTTCGTTTCGTTAACCATGTCGAGAGGCGATCATTGTCAGCATTTTCCCTGCCCGGAGTGGGTCGAAGTGGCTTTTCGCCTTAACTGGCTATAGTCTGGCGCAGTTTTGCCGATAAGTAGAAGAAGAGATTTTTTAACTTCCGAATATGACCTTGAACCCGACTCAGTAAGTGCTCTCCTACCTATGGCTAAAATAATCGGCATCATCGTCGTATTCGCGAGCGTGCTCGGCGGATACGTGCTCTCCCACGGCAAAATTGCCGCCCTGATCCAGCCTTTCGAGGTCATGATTATCGGAGGTGCGGCCCTCGGTGCATTCCTGCAGGCCAACCCCGGTCACATGACGATGCACGTGCTCAAGAAAGCCTTGAGCATGTTCGGTTCGCGTTTCAGCCACAGCTTCTATCTGGAAGTGTTGGGCCTGATTTACGAGATCCTCAATAAAAGCCGCCGCGAAGGCATGATGGCCATTGAAGGCGATATCGAAGATGCCGCCGCGAGCCCGATTTTCGCCAAGTACCCGTCCGTTCTGAAGGACGAACGCATGACTGCGTTCATCTGCGATTACCTGCGCATCATGTCCTCGGGCAACATGGCTCCCCATGAACTGGAGGGGCTGTTCGATATGGAACTCTACAGCCTGAAAGAAGAGCTGGAGCATCCTTCCCATGCCGTCAACGGCATCGCCGACGGTATGCCGGGTTTCGGTATCGTCGCGGCGGTATTGGGTATCGTTGTGACCATGGCCTCGTTGGGCGAGGGCGACCAGAAATCCATCGGCCTGCACGTCGGTGCGGCGCTGGTAGGTACCTTCTTCGGTATCCTGGCGGCCTACGGCTTCTTCGGCCCGTTGGCCCATTCCCTGGCCCACGATGCCAAGGAAGAGCTGAACATCTACGAAGCCATCAAGGCTTCGCTGGTGGCCTCGGCTTCCGGTATGCCGCCATCGCTGGCGGTGGAGTTCGGTCGCAAGGTCCTGTACCCGGCGCACCGCCCTAGCTTCGCCGAGCTGGAACAAGCGGTGCGCGGTCGCTAAGCCATGGAGAATAATCAGCCGATAATCGTCAAGCGCGTCAAGCGCATTGCAGGCGGGCATCACGGGGGCGCCTGGAAAATCGCCTTCGCCGACTTCGCCACGGCGATGATGGCGTTCTTCCTGGTGTTGTGGCTGTTGTCGACCGCCACGCCTGAACAGAGAATCGCCATCGCCGGTTACTTCAAGGACCCGATCGGCTTCTCCGAAAGCGGTACGCCGTACATCATCGATCTGGGTGGCACGCCCACCCTGGCGCCGGAAAACACCCTCAACCCGGAAGTGAAGTCCCAGCCGCAGCCGGACAAGGTGACGGTCGACACCGATCAGGTCGAAGGCATGGCCGAGATGGTCGAGAAAGAGCGTCTTGAACTGTTGCTGCAAGAACTGCAGAACAAGGTCGAAGAAAATCCGCAGTTGCAGAAGTTCAAAGACCAGATCATGTTCGAGATCACCCCGGACGGCTTGCGCATTCAGATCGTGGATGCTGAAAACCGCCCGATGTTCGACTCCGGCAGTGCCCGTCTGAAGCCGTATTTCGAAGACATCCTGCTGGCCATGGCCGACACCATCAAGGCGGTGCCGAACAAGATCAGCATCAGTGGTCATACCGATGCCAAGCCTTACAGCGGCACGGGTGATTTCGGTAACTGGGAGCTTTCTGCCAACCGTGCCAACGCCGCTCGCCGCGCGCTGGTCGCAGGCAGCTATCCGGATCAGCAAGTGGCGCGGGTGGTCGGTTATGCCTCGTCTGCCTTGTTTGACCGCGAGCATCCGTTCAACCCGGTCAACCGCCGTATCGACATCATCGTGCTGACCAAGAAAGCCCAGCGCGCCATTGAAGGTTCACAAGGCGCGGAACCTGCACCCGATGCCACGCAAGGGACGCCTGATGCCGCCCCGGCTGCACCGGTTGACCCGAACGCACTGCCGGCGGACAAGGAGCCACTGCCGGCCCACGAGCTTCGTGAGCGGCTGAACCTGTTCGATAACCCGGCACCGAAGCCGGCCGAGGCGCCCAAGCAGTGAGGTGGTGATTACTCGGTCGCCATCGCGAGCAGGCTCGGTCCCACTTTGGAATGTATTTACTTGTGGGAGCGAGCCTGCTCGCGATGGCGGTAGTCGAATAGCCACAAAAAAGCCGCGAGATGATCGCGGCTTTTTTACGTCTGCGGTAAGCGGCTCAGTAGCCGTTCTCCGGCAGGCTGGCGATGATCGAGCGGTAGCTGTTCATCCGTTGTTGCTGCACGCGGCCATCCTCAAGTGCCTTCAGCAGGGCGCAGCCGGGTTCGCGGTCGTGCTTGCAGTCGCGAAAGCGACAGGTGCCGAGCAAGTCGTTGAACTCAATGAAACCAGCCTCCACGTCGGCACGGCTGACGTGGCCCAGGCCGAATTCCCGGATACCCGGCGAGTCGATCAGCTCGCCACCGCCCGGGAAGTGGAACAGGCGTGCGGTGGTCGTGGTGTGAGTGCCCTGGCCGGACAGCTCGGACAGCGGGCCGACGCGGGTCTCGACGTCCGGCAGGAGGCTGTTGACCAGCGACGATTTGCCGACGCCCGATTGGCCGACAAACACGCTGATACGTCCATCCAGCCGCTTCTGTAATTGTTCCATGCCGTTGCCATGGTGGGCCGACACTTCAAGCACCGGGTAACCCAGCGTGCGATACACCGCCAGCAGGGCATTCAGCGCCGGGGCGTTTTGTTCGTCGATCAAGTCGAATTTGTTCAGCAGCAACAGGGGCTTGATCCCTGCGTGCTCGGCGGCGACAAGGTAGCGGTCGATCAGGTTGGCGTGCGGTTCAGGCAGTGGCGCGAAAACAATGACGATCATGTCGACGTTGGCTGCCACCGGCTTGAGCTGGCCACGGCTGTCCGGGCGGCACAGTTCAGTGTTGCGCGGCAGTTGCGCGACGATCACGCCGATGCCCTGGTTGCCGGCACGCCAGACCACCTGGTCGCCGGTGACCAGCGCTGGCAGGTTGGCGCGAAGGTAGCAACGGAACACCTGGCCGGCCAGCTCGCCATCGCGGGCTTCGACCTCGACCTGCACACCGAAGTGCGCGATGACCAGGCCATGCTGTTCAGGGCCCAGGTCGCCACCTTCAAGTGCCTCGACAGCCGAGGACTCGCGTTTGGCGGCGCGGGCAGCGCGTTCGCCCTGAATCTTTTCGATGCGCCAGTTTTGACGACGATTGAGTTGGCGTTTGGCCATGGGTGTTCCGTATCAAGAATGCAGCGATTAGGTAAAACGGCCGCGAGTTTAGCACGCCCGACCACCCGCCTAGGCTAAACTGCGCAGCATTGCCTAGGAGTCGACACATGCAAAACCCGCAGAACCTGATCTGGATCGACCTGGAAATGACCGGTCTGAACCCGGATACCGACGTCATCATCGAAATGGCCACCATCGTCACCGACAGTGACTTGAACACGCTGGCCGAAGGCCCGGTGATCGCCATCCACCACAGCGACGAGATCCTCGCCGGCATGGATGAGTGGAACACCCGTCAGCATGGCGGCTCGGGCCTGACCCAACGCGTTCGCGAGAGCCGTATCAGCATGGCCGAAGCGGAAGCCGAAACCATCGCCTTCCTGGAAAAGTGGGTGCCGAAGGGTAAGTCGCCAATTTGCGGCAACAGCATTTGCCAGGATCGTCGCTTCCTTTATACCCACATGAAATCCCTGGAAAGCTATTTCCACTACCGCAACCTTGATGTCTCGACCTTGAAGGAATTGGCCGCACGTTGGGCGCCGCAAGTGCGCGACAGCTTCAAGAAAGGCAGTACTCACCTGGCGTTGGACGACATTCGCGAATCGATCGCCGAGTTGCAGCACTACCGCAAGCACTTCATCAAGGTCTGACCCTGGGGGCCTGTGCCAGCCCTATCGCGAGCAGGCTCGCTCCCGCATTGAGAATGCACCTACCTGTGGGAGCGAGCCTGCTCGCGATGGCGGTCTCAAGTCCACCATAAAGGGGTGAGCCGATTCTCCGGCGCCCTCTGTTGGTGCTTTGGTGAAGTGAGTAGACTGCGCGCCTTTTCGCAAGGACCGCCACCATGTTGCTGATGCTCTACCTGATCGCCATCACCGCCGAAGCCATGACCGGTGCCCTGTCTGCGGGGCGTCGTGGCATGGACTGGTTTGGCGTCGTGCTGATCGCGAGCGTCACGGCGTTGGGCGGCGGTTCGGTGCGTGATGTGCTGCTCGGCCATTACCCCCTGACCTGGGTCAAGCACCCTGAATACCTGATACTGACCACCGTCGCGGCCATGTTCACGGTATTCACGGCCCGCTGGATGCGTCATCTGCGCTCGTTGTTTCTGGTGCTCGACGCTGTCGGGCTGGTGGCGTTCACCCTGATCGGCTCCATGACCGCTCTGGAAATGGGGCATGGCATGCTGGTCGCGTCAGTCAGCGGCGTCATTACCGGGGTGTTTGGCGGCATCTTGCGGGATATCTTCTGCAACGATATCCCGCTGATTTTCCGTCGTGAGCTCTATGCCAGCGTCTCGTTCGCCGCGGCCTGGTGCTACATGCTCTGTCTGCACCTGAATTTGCCGGGCGAGCAGGCGATATTGATCACGCTATTCGGCGGCTTCCTGCTGCGTTTGCTGGCCATCCGTTTTCATTGGGAAATGCCCAAATTCGTCTACAACGACGAGGCTTAGAGCGCCCCCTGTAGGAGCGAGCAAGCTCGCGATGGTCGTCAACGATAACGCTGGCAACCTGACACCCAGCGGTGTCCTGTCGTCCATCGCGAGCTTGCTCGCTCCTACAGGATGCCGTGTTGTTTCAGGGCCCATTCGACGTGTTCGCGCACCAGGTCGGACGGATATTCGCGGCGTGCCTTCAAGGCTTCAAGCACTGGAATCGTTGAGGGTGCATTACCCAGGCCTACCGCCAGGTTGCGAAGCCAGCTCTGATAGCCTGCCCGGCGTAGCGGCGAGCCTTCGGTACTGCTCAGAAACCTGTCTTCGTCCCACATGAACAGCTCGGCCAATTCGACGTTGTCCAGATTGTGCCGTGGCTTGAAGTCGCTCTCGCCGGACGGGCGCGCGAAACGGTTCCACGGGCAGACGATCTGACAGTCATCGCAGCCGAACACCCGGTTGCCGATCAGGGGGCGCAGTTCTTCGGGGATGGCCCCTTTGAGTTCAATGGTCAGATAAGAAATGCAGCGTCGGGCGTCCAGCACGTAGGGACCGACGAAGGCGTTGGTCGGGCAGATGTCGAGGCAGGCGCTGCAACGGCCGCAATGCTCGGTTTCATGGGGCGGGTCTACCGGCAGCGGCAGGTCGACGAACAGTTCGGCAAGAAAGAAGTAGCTGCCCGCCTTGCGATTCAAGAGCAGGGTATTTTTGCCGATCCATCCGAGACCGGCTTCCTGTGCAATGGCTTTTTCCAGGACCGGGGCGCTGTCGACGAACGCACGGTAGCCGAAGGGGCCAATCTGTGCCTGAATCTTTTCCGCCAGATGTTGTACGCGTTTGCGAATGAGTTTGTGATAGTCGCGGCCCAAGGCGTAACGCGAGACGTAGGCTTTTTCAGGCTGTGCCAGCCGTTGCGCCATTCGGGTGTCGCCTGAGAGGTAGTCCATGCGCAGCGACACCACCCGCAAGGTGCCGGGGACCAGTTCGTCCGGATGCGAGCGCTTGCTGCCGTGGGCGCCCATGTAGTCCATTTCGCCGTGGTAGCCGGCGTCGAGCCAGCGTTGCAGGTGTTGCTCGTGTTCGCCCAGGTCCAGGCCACTGATGCCGACTTGCTGGAAGCCCAGTTCGCGGCCCCAATCCTTGATGGATTGGGCGAGGGCGGGCAGGTCTGTAGTAATAGCGGGCATGAGACGAGAGAAACCGGAGCTGAGGTGCGTATAATTCTGCCAGACATCGGAGCCTGAAGACGCATGCCGCACACTAAAGATGAATTACCCGACGCGCTGTACAGTGCCGCGCAGGTCCGAGGGCTCGATGCGAGCCTGATCGCGGCCGGTACGCCGGGCTTCGAATTGATGCAGCGCGCGGCGCGGGCCACCTGGCGCGCACTGGTCCGCCAGTGGCCGGCGGCGGCTGAATTGACCGTGGTCGCCGGCCATGGCAACAACGCCGGTGATGGCTATCTGGTGGCGGTGCTGGCCAAACGCGCCGGGTGGTCAGTGCAGGTACTGGCGGCGGGTGATCCGCAATTGTTGCGCGGTGATGCGGCGGCGGCCCATGCCGAGGCGGTGTCCGAGGGCGTCCCTATACAGGCCTGGAGCGCACAATCCGGGTTTTCCGGCATCGTACTGGACGCCTTGCTCGGTACCGGGCTGACCGGTGAGGTGCGCGAGCCGTATGCCAGCGTGATCGCCGCAATCAATGCCAGCGCGCTACCGGTGGTGGCGGTGGATATTCCTTCCGGGTTGTGCGCCGATACCGGTCGCATCCTGGGTTGTGCAGTACACGCGCAACTGACGGTGACGTTCATCGCTTTGAAATTGGGTTTGTTCACCGGCGATGCAGCGGATGTGGTGGGCGAGCTGGTGTTCAACGACCTGCACGCCGATCCGCAGCTGGTCGAGGGCGCACCGAGTCGTGCCCTTCGCCTGGCACCTGGCAATCTGCCGCGTCTGGCCGGCAGGACACCGGCTTCCCATAAAGGCAAATTCGGTCATGTGCTGTTGATCGGCGGCGATCGCGGCCTGGGTGGCGCGATCCTGCTGAGCGCGCAAAGTGCGCTGCGCAGTGGTGCGGGCATGGTGACTGTGGCGACCCGCAACGAACATGTGCCTGCCGCATTGGCCAGGATTCCCGAAGCGATGGTGCTGGGCACTTCGTCAGCCAATCAACTGGTGGGTTTGTTGCACAAGGCGTCCGTATTGGTCGCCGGGCCCGGATTGGGTCAGGGTGCCTGGGGGCGCAGCCTGTTGTCCGTCGCCGCCAGCGCTCCACTGCCGCAAGTCTGGGATGCCGATGCGTTGAATGTGTTGGCAGAAGAACGGGTGAATCTACCTGCCCATTGTGTAATAACCCCGCATCCGGGTGAGGCTGCACGGCTGCTGGGCATGACTACCGCTCAGGTTCAGGCCGATCGTCCCGCGGCAGTCCATGCGTTGAGCAAAAAATATACAGCGGTGGTGGTGCTAAAAGGTGCCGGTAGCCTGATCGCCAGCCCGGATGGACGGCTGGCCGTATGTCATCAAGGGCATCCGGCGATGGCGGCCGCCGGGTTGGGCGATGTGCTGGCCGGTTTGATCGGCGCCCTGCTGGCGCAGGGCATGGCGTCATTCGATGCGGCCTGCCTGGCGGTCTGGCTGCACGCCAATGCGGGTGAGCAACAAGGTAAATTCGGCCGTGGACTGGCGGCCAGTGATCTGATTCCAGCCATTCGTCAGTTGTTGGAGGAGCAAGCACCGTGTCTGAAGTAACCCTGTACCTGGCTGATGAAGAGGCGATGACCGCGTTTGGCGTTCGCATTGCCCAAACCACAAAAGGGCACGGTCTGATTTTTCTTCAAGGGGATCTGGGGGCGGGGAAAACTACGCTGTCCCGGGGCATTATCCGAGGCCTGGGGCATGTCGGGGCGGTTAAAAGCCCGACTTTCACCCTGGTCGAGCCCTACGAGATTGGCGAGATTCGAGCTTTTCATTTCGATTTGTATCGTCTGGTTGATCCCGAAGAACTGGAATTCCTCGGCATTCGTGACTATTTCGAGGACGATGCCTTGTGCCTGATCGAGTGGCCCGACAAAGGTGCAGGCTTTTTGCCAAAGGCCGACCTGACCATTACCATTAGCCCGCAAGACAGCGGACGTTCGCTGAACATTTTATCCCAGGGTTCGCGTGGCGAAGCCTGGTGTGCCGCATTGGCATTGGAATCCAAATAGATGATGGGGTTAGGTATGCGCTTTCGCGCGTTGGTTGCTGCCGTTGGGGTGTTGTTCCTGGCAGTGACCGTTGACGCTGTGGCTGAAACAAAGGTCAACAGTGTTCGCCTGTGGCGGGCGCCGGACAACACTCGACTGGTGTTTGACCTGACCGGTCCCGTGCAGCATAGCGTCTTCACCCTGACGGCCCCGGATCGGCTGGTGATCGACATCAATGGCGCGACCCTGGGTGCGCCGCTGAATGTGTCCACCGCCAATACGCCGATCACGGCGATGCGTTCGGCCCAGCGTACGCCGACCGACCTGCGGGTGGTCATTGACCTGAAAAAGGCGGTCACTCCGAAGAGCTTCTCGCTGGCGCCCAATGCCCAATACGGAAATCGCCTGGTCGTCGATCTGTTCGACAACCCGGCCGATGCCGCGCCGGCCCCGGTGTCTGCGCCAACACCTTCGGTGGCCACCGCGCCTGCCGTACCGGTCACGCCAGCGGAACCAGCGATCAAGTTGCCACCCGCTCCGGCGGGCAAACGCGACATTGTTGTGGTGATCGATGCCGGTCATGGCGGCGAAGACCCGGGTGCCTCGGGTTCTCGCGGGCAGCACGAAAAAGATGTGGTATTGGCCATCGCTCGTGAACTGCAGCGTCAGGTCAACGGCATGAAAGGCTTCCGGGCCGAGCTGACCCGAACCGGCGACTACTTCATTCCATTGCGCGGGCGTACCGAAATCGCTCGCAAGAAAGGCGCCGACCTGTTCGTTTCCATTCACGCCGACGCTGCGCCTTCGGCTGCCGCATTCGGTGCTTCGGTGTTCGCCCTGTCCGACCGCGGTGCCACATCGGAAACCGCGCGCTGGCTGGCTGACAGCGAAAACCGTTCCGACCTGATTGGCGGTGCCGGTAACGTCAGCCTCGATGACAAGGACCGCATGCTTGCGGGCGTGCTGCTCGATTTGTCGATGACCGCGTCCCTGACGTCCAGTCTTAATGTTGGCCAGAAAGTGTTGAGCAACATTGGCCGGGTCACGCCGTTGCACAAGCAGCGTGTCGAGCAAGCCGGGTTCATGGTGCTGAAATCGCCGGATATTCCGTCGATCCTGGTGGAAACCGGCTTCATCTCCAATGCCAACGAGGCCTCGAAGCTTGCAGCATCGAGCCATCAGCAGGCGCTGGCGCGTTCCATCAGCAGTGGCGTGCGTCAGTTCTTCCAGCAGAATCCGCCACCGGGCACTTACATTGCCTGGCTGCGTGACTCCGGGAAAATCGCCCAGGGGCCACGTGACCACCGGGTGAGCCCTGGCGAAACTCTGGCAATGATCGCCGTGCGCTATCAGGTGTCGCCGGCCACGTTGCGCAGCGCCAACAACCTGCCGAACGACGAGCTCAAGGTCGGGCAGCACTTGACCATTCCCGGTACTGAACTGGCGGCCAAAGAATGAACCAGGTGCTGATCAATACCGCTCGTATCGAGCTGCTCAGTCCGCGGCTGGCGAACCAGATCGCCGCCGGTGAGGTCGTTGAACGTCCGGCTTCGGTGATCAAGGAACTGTTGGAAAACAGCCTCGACTCCGGCGCACGTCGTATCGATGTCGATGTGGAGCAAGGGGGCGTAAAGCTGCTGCGGGTGCGTGATGATGGCAGCGGCATTTCCGCCGACGACCTGCCGTTGGCGCTGGCGCGGCACGCCACCAGTAAAATCCGCAATCTTGAAGACCTCGAACAGGTGATGAGCCTGGGCTTTCGCGGTGAGGCGCTGGCATCGATCAGTTCCGTATCGCGTCTGACGCTGACATCCCGCACCCGTGAGGCCGATCAGGCCTGGCAGGTCGAGACCGAGGGCCGTGACATGGCGCCCCGAGTGCAGCCGGCCGCGCATCCGGTGGGCACTTCAGTCGAGGTGCGAGATCTGTTTTTCAACACGCCGGCAAGGCGCAAGTTTCTCAAGACCGAAAAAACCGAATTCGATCATCTGCAGGAAGTGATCAAGCGCCTGGCTCTGGCCCGTTTCGACGTAGCCTTCCACCTGCGGCACAACGGCAAGACCATCCTCAGCCTGCACGAGGCCCACGATGATGCTGCCCGCGCCCGGCGGGTGGCGGCGATTTGCGGGCCGGGTTTCCTGGAGCAGGCGCTGCCGATCGAAATCGAACGTAACGGCCTGCATTTGTGGGGTTGGGTCGGGTTGCCGACGTTCAACCGCAGTCAGGCGGACTTGCAGTACTTCTTCGTCAACGGCCGCGCCGTGCGCGACAAACTGGTCGCCCACGCGGTGCGCCAGGCCTATCGCGATGTACTGTTCAATGGACGGCACCCGACTTTCGTGCTGTTTTTCGAGGTCGATCCGGCGGGCGTTGATGTCAATGTGCATCCGACCAAGCACGAAGTGCGCTTCCGTGACGGTCGCATGGTCCACGACTTTCTCTATGGCACCTTGCACCGCGCCCTGGGCGATGTGAGGCCGGACGACCAGATGGCGGCACCGGTCGTGACTGCCGTCGTTCGGCCCACCGGGCTTGAGGCTGGAGAATTCGGGCCGCAGGGCGAGATGCGCCTGGCGGCCAATGCGCTGTTGGAACAGCCTCAGGCGCAGCCATCGTTCAATACGCCGGCCAATACGGGATCGGGTAGCGGTTACCAATATCAATACACACCGCGCCCCCAGTCCAGCGTCCCGGCAGCCGAAGCCCAGGCTGCGTATCGCGAGTTCTTTGCGCCGTTGCCGCAGGCCAGCGCGGTCGCACTGCCGGAGGGGCAAGGCGATATCCCGCCGTTGGGGTACGCGCTGGCACAGCTCAAGGGCATCTACATCCTTTCGGAAAACGCCCAGGGCCTGGTGCTGGTAGACATGCATGCCGCTCACGAGCGGATCATGTACGAGCGGCTGAAGATCGCCATGGCCAGCGAGGGTTTGAGCGGGCAGCCGCTGCTGGTGCCGGAGTCCCTGGCGGTCAGCCAGCGTGAGGCCGATTGTGCCGATGAGCATGTCGCATGGTTCCAGCGCCTGGGGTTCGAGTTGCAGCGCCTTGGTCCGGAAACCCTGGCCATTCGGCAGATTCCGGCGCTGCTCAAACAGGCGGAAGCCAATCGGTTGGTGGGCGATGTGCTGGCCGACTTGATGGAATACGGCACCAGCGATCGAATCCAGGCGCATTTGAACGAGTTGCTCGGGACTATGGCCTGTCATGGCGCGGTCCGTGCGAATCGACGCCTGGCGCTGCCGGAAATGAACGGTCTGTTGCGTGATATGGAAAACACCGAACGCAGTGGTCAATGCAACCATGGCCGACCGACCTGGACCCAACTGGGCCTGGACGATCTGGACAAACTATTCTTGCGCGGTCGTTGATGAGCCAGCTCCCACCTGCGATTTTCCTGATGGGGCCGACCGCCGCCGGCAAGACCGACCTGGCCATTGAACTCACCAAGGTCCTGCCTTGCGAACTGATCAGCGTCGATTCGGCGCTGGTCTACCGTGGTATGGACATCGGTACCGCCAAGCCGTCGAAAGAGCTTTTGGCGCAGTTTCCACACCGTCTGATCGACATACTCGATCCCGCCGAGAGTTATTCGGCGGCGGATTTTCGCCGTGATGCCCTTGAGGCCATGGCCGAAATCACTGCGCGTGGAAAAATTCCACTGCTGGTGGGCGGCACAATGCTCTATTACAAGGCCTTGCTCGAAGGACTGGCAGATATGCCGGCTGCCGACCCGCAGGTGCGTGCGCAGATTGAAGAGGAAGCTGCACGCCTTGGTTGGCAGGCCATGCATGAGCAGTTGGCGCTGATCGATCCGGTATCTGCGGCACGGATTCATCCGAACGATCCGCAGCGTTTGAGTCGAGCGCTGGAGGTTTATCGCGTCAGCGGTCAAAGCATGACTGAGCTGCGTTTGCAACAATCTGCGCAAAGTACTGAAGCAGCCGCTTCGGGACGGCAACAATTGCCCTATACTGTTGCGAACTTGGCTATTGCTCCGGCAAATCGTCAGGTATTGCATGAGCGAATTAAACAAAGATTCACTTTAATGCTGGAACAGGGATTCATCGACGAGGTCGTAGCCCTGCGTAAGCGAAGTGACCTGCATGCCGGGTTGCCGTCTATACGTGCGGTGGGTTATCGACAAGTCTGGGACTACCTGGATGGCAAGCTGACGTCAGCCGAAATGCAGGAGCGTGGAATCATTGCCACGCGGCAATTGGCAAAGCGTCAGTTCACCTGGCTGCGCAGTTGGGCGGATTTGCACTGGCTGGACAGCCTGGATTGCGACAATCTGCCGCGCGCCTTGAAATACCTGGGGACCATCTCCATATTGAGGTGAGTCCTTGCAATTGCCGTCTATCCTTGGGGGTGTGACGGCCACAAGTCATCTGTTTACCTATTTTTTTATATTGAATCCTTAAAGGAGTGCGGCACATGTCAAAAGGGCATTCGCTACAAGACCCTTACTTGAATACTTTACGTAAAGAGAAAGTTGGGGTGTCCATCTACCTGGTCAACGGGATCAAACTGCAAGGCACGATCGAGTCCTTCGACCAATTCGTTATCCTGCTGAAAAACACCGTCAGCCAGATGGTCTACAAACACGCTATCTCTACAGTAGTGCCGGTCCGTCCAATTCGTCTGCCTAGCGCAAGCGAATCCGATGCAGGTGATGCTGAGCCAGGTAACGCCTGATAGGAGTCTCCTTTGTTCTTTGAGCGCCACGGTGGTGGTGAACGAACCATACTCGTTCACTTGGATGGTCAGGACCCTGAGGCGCGCGAAGATCCGCAGGAGTTTCAGGAGTTGGCAACTTCGGCTGGTGCCGAGACCGTCGCGTTTTTCAGCGTGCCGCGTCATCGGCCAACCGCCAAATACCTGATTGGCAGTGGCAAGGTCGAGGAGTTGCGCGACCTAGTCAAGGCCGAACAGGCAGATCTGGTGATTTTCAATCACATCCTCACGCCCAGTCAGGAACGTAACCTCGAACGGGTTTTCGAGTGTCGCGTGATTGACCGCACGGGGCTGATTCTCGATATCTTCGCCCAACGCGCCCGCACTCATGAAGGCAAGCTCCAGGTCGAACTGGCCCAGCTTGATCACATGAGTACGCGGCTGGTGCGTGGCTGGACTCACCTTGAGCGGCAGAAGGGCGGTATTGGCTTGCGCGGTCCGGGTGAAACCCAGCTGGAAACCGACCGGCGTCTTCTGCGGGTTCGTATCCGGCAGATCAAGGGGCGCCTGGAAAAGGTGCGCAGTCAACGCGAGCAATCGCGTCGCGGTCGAAAACGCGCGGACATACCGACGATTTCACTGGTGGGCTATACCAACGCCGGCAAATCGACGTTGTTCAACTCGGTGACCGATTCCGAGGTTTTTGCCGCTGACCAACTGTTCGCCACCCTCGACCCGACCTTGCGTCGACTCGAGCTCGAAGACCTCGGGCCGGTCGTGCTGGCCGACACCGTAGGTTTCATTCGCCACCTGCCGCACAAACTGGTCGAGGCATTTCGGGCTACGCTCGAAGAGTCGAGCAACTCCGACCTGCTGCTGCACGTGATCGATGCTCATGAGCCCGAGCGCATGCTCCAGATTGAACAGGTCATGGTGGTGCTCGATGAGATCGGGGCGCAGGACTTGCCGATGCTGGAGGTATACAACAAACTCGATTTGCTCGAAGGCGTTGAACCGCAGATCCAGCGCGACGCCGATGGCAAACCGCAGCGCGTCTGGTTGTCGGCCAAGGACGGAACGGGGCTGGACCTGCTCAAGCAGGCGGTAGCCGAACTGCTCGGCGATGATTTGTTTGTGGGCACCTTGCGCTTGCCTCAACGTTTTGCTCGACTGCGTGCGCAGTTTTTCGAACTCGGTGCGGTACAGAAAGAAGAACACGACGACGAAGGCATCAGCTTGCTGGCCGTGCGTCTGCCACGAGTCGAATTGAATCGGCTGGTGAGCCGCGAAGGTTTGCAACCGGTGGAGTTCATCGAGCAACACACTTTGCAATAAAAGCCTGAGAAAGCGGTTGTGCCGTGGTGACAGGCATTCTGTAGCATTGGTCGGCGCGCCGTGGGTGCGTCTTTGCTTTATCAGATGGAGAGCGCTATGGCTTGGAATGAGCCGGGTGGCAACTCGAACAATCAGGATCCTTGGGGTGGCAAGCGCCGTAATAACGGTGATCGCAAGGGGCCGCCGGATCTCGACGAGGCCTTCCGAAAGCTGCAGGAAAGCCTGAACGGATTGTTCGGTGGTGGCAAGAAACGTGGTGATGATGGCGGTGGTCCGGGCAAGAGCGGCGGCTTCGGCGGTTTGCTCGGCATCGGTCTGGTCGTGCTGGCGGCCGTTTGGCTGTACAGCGCGGTTTATGTGGTCGATGAGCAGGAGCAGGCCGTGGTGCTGCGCTTCGGCAAGTATTACGAAACCGTCGGCCCGGGCCTGAACATCTATTTCCCGCCGATCGACAAGAAGTACATGGAAAACGTTACGCGTGAGCGTGCGTACACCAAGCAGGGCCAGATGCTGACGGAAGACGAAAATATCGTCGAAGTGCCACTGACCGTGCAGTACAAGATCAGCAACCTGCAGGACTTCGTGCTGAGCGTCGATCAGCCGGAGATCAGCCTGCAGCATGCGACCGACAGCGCATTGCGCCACGTGGTGGGTTCCACCGCGATGGATCAGGTGTTGACCGAAGGTCGTGAATTGATGGCCAGCGAAATCAAGGAGCGCCTGCAACGCTTCATGGATACCTACCGCACCGGTATCACCGTCACTCAGGTCAACGTTCAGAGCGCAGCGGCACCGCGTGAAGTCCAGGAAGCCTTCGATGACGTGATTCGTGCCCGTGAAGACGAGCAGCGTTCGCGCAACCAGGCTGAAACCTATGCCAACGGTGTCGTGCCGGAAGCTCGCGGTCAGGCCCAGCGCATTATCGAAGATGCCAACGGGTACCGTGACGAAACCGTTTCGCGCGCCAAGGGTGAGGCGGATCGCTTCACCAAGCTGGTCGCGGAATACCGCAAGGCTCCTGAGGTTACCCGCCAGCGTCTGTACCTGGACACCATGCAGGAAGTCTTCAGCAGCACCAGCAAGGTTCTCGTGACCGGCAACAAGAATGGCCAGAGCAACCTGCTGTACCTGCCGTTGGACAAGATGGTCGAAAGTGGTCGCAGCACCGGCACTCAGGTGTCCAGTGCCGCAGCTACCAGCAATGAAGCGAACACGCGTGCGGCAGTTGATCTGCAGCAACAGCAAGCACGTACCAGGGAGAGTCGCTGATGAGCAATAAATCGCTGATCGCCCTTATTTTCGGCGTCGTCGTGGCGATCGCTGCCTGGAACTGCTTTTACATCGTGGCTCAGACCGAGCGTGCGGTGCTGCTGCAGTTCGGCCGCGTAGTCCAGGCAGATGTCCAGCCGGGCCTGCATGTGAAAGTGCCTTACGTGAATCAGGTGCGCAAGTTCGACGCCCGCCTGATGACGCTGGATGCGCCGACACAACGCTTCCTGACGCTGGAAAAGAAAGCCGTGATGGTCGATGCCTACGCCAAGTGGCGCGTCAAGGATGCCGAGCGCTTCTACACCGCGACTTCCGGCCTGAAGCAGATTGCCGATGAGCGTCTGTCGCGTCGACTGGAATCGGGTCTGCGTGACCAGTTCGGCAAGCGCACCCTGCACGAAGTGGTGTCGGGTGAGCGTGATGCGTTGATGGCGGATATCACCTCTTCGCTGAACAAGATGGCCGAAAAAGAGCTGGGCATCGAAGTAGTCGATGTTCGGGTCAAGACCATCGACCTGCCGAAGGAAGTGAACCGTAGCGTGTTCGAACGCATGAGCACCGAGCGTGAGCGTGAGGCTCGCGAACACCGCGCCAAGGGTAACGAATTGGCCGAAGGCATCCGTGCCGACGCCGATCGTCAGCGCCGCGTGCTGCTGGCAGAAGCCTATCGTGAGTCTGAAGAGATTCGCGGTGATGGCGATGCCCAGGCCGCTGCGATCTACTCCAAGGCTTACGGACAGGATCAGGAGTTCTACGCGTTTTACCGTAGCCTGCGTGCCTACCGTGAAAGCTTCGCGAACAAATCCGACGTCATGGTCCTCGACCCAAGCAGTGATTTCTTCCATTACCTGGAAAAAGCCAAGCCTTGATACGACGTTGACCCATCACCCCGTCGGGCGGCTAAAACCTTTGGCGGGGTGATCCTTTGGGAAAACGTGTGTATGATGCGGCAGCCGGGAAATTCCCGGCTTTTTTGCGTCTGCACGTTTGATTGCTGTTTTTGTGCAGATTCCCGAGCCGATTGGCTCGACAGGTTTTACGAGGAAAGTGCTTGGCGAAGCCCATTACAGGCTTTTCGCTTCGTCGCTCATGCGCGTGGTTTGCGCTGGGCCGATCATTTTCTGCTTCACTCAAGGCTCGCCCAACGGCTTGCCGCCCGGATCATGGGGGAATGGCGTAATGGCAACGGTAGACCGCTGGCTTCTGCCAGATGGCATCGAAGAAGTACTGCCACCGGAAGCTGCGCGTATTGAAGTAGCGCGTCGTCAGGTGTTGGATCTGTTCCAGAGCTGGGGTTACGAGTTTGTCGTGACTCCCCATATCGAGTACCTGGAATCCCTGCTGACCGGTGCAGGCCAGGACCTGGACCTGCGTACCTTCAAGGTCATCGACCCGCAGTCGGGCCGGCAGATGGGTTTCAGGGCTGACATCACCCCGCAGGTAGCGCGCATCGATGCGCATACCCTGCGTCGCGAGGGCCCCAACCGTCTGTGCTATGCCGGCAGCGTGCTGCATGCCCAGCCACGAGCCTTGTCGACCTCGCGCAGTCCGATCCAGCTGGGCGCCGAGCTGTACGGCGATGCCAGCCCGAGCAGTGATGTCGAGGTCATCAGCCTGATGCTGGCCATGTTGCAACTGGCCGATGTGCCGGACGTGCACATGGACCTGGGGCATGTGGGTATCTATCGCGGTCTGGCCCGTGCCGCCGGGTTGTCCGGAGAGGTCGAGCAACAGTTGTTCGACGCGTTGCAGCGCAAGGCCATCGACGAGGTCATTACCTTGACCGAAGGCCTGCCGGCCGATCTGTCGGGCATGCTGCGAGCGTTGGTTGACCTGTGTGGCGGTCGTGAGGTGCTGGTGGCTGCCCGCGAGCGTCTCGCCGGGGCTCCGGCGCAGGTGACGGCGGCGTTGGACGACCTGCTGGCAATTGCCGAACGTCTGTCCGTGCGTTTCCCCGAGCTGCCCCTGTATTTCGATCTGGGCGAGTTGCGTGGTTACCACTACCACACCGGCGTGGTGTTCGCGGTGTTCGTACCGGGCGTGGGCCAGTCTATCGCCCAGGGCGGTCGTTACGACGATATCGGTGCCGACTTCGGTCGTGCCCGCCCGGCAACCGGTTTCTCTACCGATTTGAAAACCCTGGTGACCCTGGGGCGTGCTGAGATCGAGCTACCGTCCGGCGGTATCTGGATGCCTGACAGTACGGATGCGGCACTCTGGCAGCAGGTTTGCCAGTTGCGCAGTGAGGGTCAGCGTGTCGTTCAGGCTCTGCCTGGGCAACCTTTGGCCGCCGCCCGTGAAGCGGACTGCGACCGGCAATTGATTCTGCAGAACGGGCTTTGGCAAGTATCGCCACTGGCTTCTTGAGTTTTCCCGCCGGCCACCGCCGGCACCAAGTTTGCGCGAATGAGGACAAGTGTTATGGGTAAGAATGTCGTAGTCCTGGGCACCCAATGGGGTGATGAGGGCAAAGGCAAGATCGTTGATCTGCTGACCGAACATGCTGCCGCCGTAGTGCGCTACCAGGGTGGCCACAACGCTGGACACACCCTGGTGATCGACGGCGAAAAAACCGTCTTGCACCTGATCCCGTCTGGCGTGCTGCGCGAAGGCGTGCAGTGCCTGATCGGCAACGGCGTGGTGGTTGCACCCGACGCCCTGCTGCGGGAAATCAACAAGCTGGAAGAGAAAGGCGTACCGGTGCGCGAGCGCCTGCGCATCAGCCCTTCCTGCCCGCTGATCCTGTCCTACCACGTTGCGCTGGATCAGGCCCGTGAAAAGGCTCGTGGCGAGCTGAAGATCGGCACCACCGGTCGCGGCATCGGCCCGGCTTACGAAGACAAGGTGGCCCGTCGCGGTCTGCGTATCGGCGACCTGTTCCACCGCGAGCGTTTCGCCGCCAAGCTGGGCGAGTTGCTGGACTATCACAACTTCGTACTGGTCAATTACTACAAAGAGCCGGCCATCGACTTCCAGAAGACACTGGACGAGTGCATGGAATACGCCGAGCTGCTCAAGCCGATGATGCTCGACGTCACTGCCGAACTGCACGAACTGCGTCGCGCCGGCAAAGACATCATGTTCGAAGGTGCCCAGGGCTCGCTGCTGGACATCGACCACGGTACTTACCCGTACGTGACCAGCTCCAACACCACCGCCGGCGGCATCGCCACCGGTTCGGGTGTTGGACCGATGTTCCTGGACTACATCCTCGGCATCACCAAGGCTTACACCACTCGCGTCGGTTCGGGTCCGTTCCCGACTGAACTGTTCGATGACGTCGGCGCGTTCCTGGCCAAGCGTGGTCACGAATTCGGTGCTACCACCGGCCGTGCCCGTCGTTGCGGCTGGTTCGATGCCGTCATCCTGCGTCGTGCCATCGACGTCAACAGCATCTCGGGCCTGTGCCTGACCAAGCTGGACGTGCTGGACGGCCTGGAAACCATCAACATCTGCATCGGTTACAAAAATGCGGAAGGTGCAGTGATCGATGCGCCGACCGATGCCGACAGCTACATCGGCCTGGAGCCGGTGTACGAGCAGATGCCAGGCTGGAGCGAGTCGACCCTGGGTGCGAAGACCCTGGAAGAGCTGCCGCAGGCTGCGCGCAACTACATCAAACGTATCGAAGAGTTGGTCGGCGCGCCGATCGACATTATTTCGACGGGCCCGGACCGCAACGAAACGATCGTTCTGCGTCATCCGTTCGCTTGATAAGTCATTGATGTGTAACACAAAGGGCCCATAATCGGGCCCTTTGTCGTTTATGTCTGCTGTACGGCATGACCTTTGCTATTACCTTTGCTTAAAACGTCATTTCCGGCGTGCCATCAATTTAATGGCGCTTTTGCAGAGGGATTTCAAGTGTCGGCCATTCTCTCACTGTTACAAAGCCGTCTCTTGCGGCCAGTGTTCGTTACTCTGGGTATCGCCCTTCTGGTGCAGGTGCTGGTGGCTGTCGCTCTGACACGGAGCACGGTGACCGCTCTGGAAGCCGATTTGGGTGTGCGCCTGGGGGCGGACAGTCAAAAACTGTCCGGCGAGCTTGAGCAGGCAGGGCGCGAAGTTACGTCCAGCCTGGACAGTCTCTCCGCGAGCACGCGCCAGCGTCTGACTGCCGGTTTGTCCTCGCGACTGGAAGAGGAACAGGCACAGCTGCGTACAACGCTGGAAAAAGACCTGAAGGATTCCGCCAATGATATGGCGCAGCTTCTGGCTTCAGTCGCACCTCGGGCCATGTGGGACAACGATATTCCGACCTTGTCCGAATTCGCCCGTCGCGCGCAACGCAATCCCAATGTCCTGTTCGTGGTCTATGACGATGCAACGGGTCAGCACCTGACGCGCTACCTCAATCGGGAAAATGCGATCAACAAGGCCCTGCTGGAAAAGGGTCAGGGCGAGCGGGCGCTAGACAAGGTGCTGGATGCGGCGAAGAACGATCCCTCTGTCTACTACCTCGAGGCTTCGATCAATCCCAACGGCGTGGAGATCGGCAAGGTCTTGATGGGGATCTCCACCGCTTCGGTGGAAACCGACCTGGCGGCCCTCGACAAGCGCTTCTCCGCCCTGATTGCCAGCAGCGATCAACTGGTGGGTGACAGCCTCAAGGGCGCGGCTGCCGACAGTGCTGCAGCCATGCGGGCACGACTGCAGTCGGCGCAATCCACAGCGTCTGAAATGAAAGCCAACACCACCGGCACGGTCCAGGATGCGGCGGCGACCTTGCGCTGGCGTATCGGAATGGGCTTGGCGGTGGTCGGAGCCGGCGTGCTTGTGTTGATTGCCCTGGTGCTTGGGCGTCGTGTGGTCAATCGCCTGAAGATGCTGATCACCGCTATGGACGATCTGGCGGCCGGTGAAGGCGATCTGACCAAGCGTGTGCAGATCAGCAGCAAGGATGAAATCGGCGACATGGCCTCGGCGGTCAATCGCTTTGTGGATAAGTTGCAGCCGATTGTGCGTGAAGCGGGCGATGTGGCCCAGCGCACCGGCGTGGAAATCGGCGCCATGACGCTGCGCAATGCCGGGGCCGATGCTGCGGCGGGCATGCAGCGAGATGAAGTGGCCGAGAGCTTGCGTGCGTTGTCGCAAATGGCCGATGAGGCGCAGTCCGAAAGTCAGGCGATGCAGGCTGCGCTCAAGCAGGTCGTGGACATTCGTCAGGCGACCGACGAAAACACCCGGACGTCGGCGAAAGTCGGCAGCCTGATCGAGGCCTTGGCCGGTCAGGTCGATACCGGTGCGCAAGTGATCGAGCGACTGGCGCAACAAAGCGAACAGATCGAAGTGGTATTGACGGTGATTCACGGCATTGCCGAGCAAACCAACCTGCTGGCCTTGAACGCGGCCATCGAAGCCGCACGAGCCGGCGAGACCGGTCGCGGGTTCGCCGTGGTGGCGGATGAGGTGCGGGCCCTGGCGAGCAAGACACAAAGCTCCACCGGCGATATTCAGGCGCACATCGTGGCGCTGCAACAGGGCGCGAGGGAGGCGGTGGCAGCGATTGGCCAGGCGGGGCGCCAGGCCAGCGAAGGTTTGCTGGTGTTGCGTGACAGCGCCCGGTTGCAGCAAACCGTGCAAACCTCGGTGGAACAGGTGCATTCGGCGATAGGTCTGGCGACCCAGGCCGCCGCACATCAGGCGCAGGGCGCTCAGGCCGTGCGCAGCCGGGTCGAGACCATCCACGCACAAGCCGAGAAAGCGGCCCAGGCCGTGCTTGAGACCACGGCCAGCGGCAAGGTGCTGGATGGGCTGGCGGCGCAGCTCAAGGCGAGTCTGGGGCAGTTCCGGGCTTAAATTTTTCGCTTAATGGACAGACGCTTTCGCGGGCAAGCCTCGCTCCTACAGGGTTTACATCGAGCCCGTAGGAGCGAGGCTTGCCCGCGAAGCTTTTCAGCGGCTCAAATACATCCGGGTTGTTAGCAGGTAGACGGGCAACCCCGACACCAGAATCAACAGCGCCGCATAAGGCGCCGCCGCCGCAAACTCGACATTCGCGGTATGCGCCCAGACCTCCGTTGCCAGGGTATTGAGCCCCGTCGGGCTTAAAAGCAATGTCGCGGTCAACTCCTTCATCGCATCCAGAAACACCAGTGCAAACGCCGCACCCAGCGCCGGGAAGATGATAGGCAGGGTTATGCGGCAAAAAGCGCCGAGCGATGATGCGCCCAGGGTTCGTGCCGCTTCTTCAAGCTGCGGTGCCGCTTTGTTCAGCGCGGTGCGGACCGGTGCCTGGGCAAGCGGCAGGAACAGCAGTGCATAGGCGATCAGTAGCAGGGCCGAGGTCTGGTACAGCACTGGCACGTAATGCAGGGCGAAATACACCAGGGTCAGTGCAATCACCAGTCCCGGCAATGCATGCAGCAGGTACGGCAAGCGTTCGGCCCATATCGCCAGTCGGCCCTTGTGGCGAACCACCAGCAGCCCCACCGGTACCGCCAGCACCAGGCACAGCGCCGCGCCGCCCAGCGACAGCGCCAGGGACGACAGCAGTGCTTCGCTGATGGCGGCCACTGGAAAGGCAGCAGAGCTGCCTACGGCCAGCCAGTACGCGAGCATGCCCAGTGGAACGCCGCTGCCGACAATTGCCAGTATCAGGCAGTACAGTTGCCCGGCAATTGACCATGGCCCAAGGCGGACCGGCTCTGCGTGTCGCGCTGCGCCCTGGCCGGTGCGTACATGTCGAGCCTTGCCGCGTACGCGCATCTCCAGCCACAAGAGCAACAGGCACAACACCAGCAGCACGGCTGAAAGCATGGCGGCATTGGCGTTACTGAACTCCAGTTCGAACTGTTGGTAGATCGCGGTGGTAAAGGTTTGCAGGCCGATGATCGACAGCGCGCCGAACTCAACCAGCATGTGCAATGCAATCAGCAGTGAGCCGGCAAGCAGCGATGGCCAGAGCAGGGGCAGGGTGACCTTGAAGAACACGCCCCAGCGATTCTGTCCCAGCGTGCGGGCGGACTCTTCCAGCGATGGATCGAGGTTGCGCAGGGTCGCTGCCACCGGCAGGAAGATCAACGGGTATTTGGACAGGCTCATGACCAGGATCGCCCCGCCCAGCCCTTCGAAATGTGCGCTGAGTGAAACCCAGGTGAAGCTGCTGACAAATGCAGGTACTGCGAACGGCAAACACAGGATCACGCCCCACAGTCGCCGTCCCGCCAGATTGCTTCGTTCCAGCAGCCATGCCAGCGACAGACCGATCAAGCCGCAAGTCAGCGTAACGCCGATCATCAGCGCCAGGGTATTGCGCAGCAGGCCGAACACATAGGGGCGCCACAGCAGGTGCAACGCTTGTGCCCAGCCGGCTTGCCAGGCCTTTGTCCCGACATAAGCCAGCGGCAGCAGGCTGAGTACAACCAGCAGCAAGACCGGCAACAACAACCAGATTGAGGGTCGCTTGGGCCTTGGCATGTGGTTGCGACGCTGGGTGACGGAAGGCGATAACGATGCGCTCATCAGTTCAGGCCAACATCACGCTCAAGGTCCAGGGCTTCTTCGGCGTTACCGAGATCGGCCGGCGTGACTTTCGGTGCCTGCAGCTCGCTGAACGGCTTGAGGCCGCGGTCAGATTCCATGCCTTTGTGCAGCGGATACTCGGCGGTGGTCTGGGTGATCACGCGCTGGCCTTCTTCGCTGGCCATGTAGGCAAGCAATTGTTGGGCTTCCTTTGGATGTTTACTGGATTTCAGCACGGCGGCACTGGAAACCGTGATCAGCCCGCCGACGTCGCCACCGGTGAAGTAATGCAGTTTCGAGTCGAGCTGGCCTTTTTCCCGCTGCAGGGCGAACCAGTAGTAATTGTTGACCAGAACGGTGGCCACTTCCCCGTTTTCCACGGCCTTGAGCGCGACCATGTTATTGCTGTAGGTCTTGCCGAATGCACGCAGGCCGGTCAGCCATTCTTCGGCGGCGGCCATGCCGTGTATCTTGATAATCGCTACGGCCTGTTCCTGGAATGCACCACTGGTGGGTACGAATCCGACCTTGCCTTGCCATTGCGGATCGGAGAATTCCATGACGGATTTTGGCAGGTCTTTTTCATCGACGAGCTTCGGGTTGAAGGCGACGACCCGCACCCGGGCGGTCACGCCAATCCAGGTGCCATTACCCGCGACGTATTCCTTGGGCAAAACGGCCAGGGTTGCGTCGTCGGCCTTGGCCAGAAAGCCTTGCTCGCCGAGTTTGTTCAAGGGTGGCGACTCTTCGGTGTAGATCACATCGGCGGGAGAGCGATCGCCTTCTTCGACAATTTGACTGGCAAGCTGATTACTGCTGCCTTTGCGGACATTGACGTGAATGCCGGTCTTGGCTTCGAAGGCTTTGGCCACAGCCTCTCCGACTTCCTTGTGTTGTCCGTTGTAAAGCGTCAGGGATGCCGGGGCGTCGGCTTGGGTGAGGGGAGTGGCGAGTGCCAGGCCGAGCAGGGTGAAGGTCAAGCCACGGCGCAGGGTATTTCGAAACATCATTCGCAGGGTTCCTCACTGTCGCATTGCAAAAACTTGCAACAATGATAAACGATATTGTTTCTCAAATGCGCCTTGTGTGGATGCGCACTTCCCTGTAGGAGCGAGCATGCTCGCGATGGAGGCAGGAGTGCCGCGGGGCATCAGGCACCCAGCGTTATCGTTGACGACCATCGCGAGCTTGCTCGCTCCTACAGGGGGAGGGGATTTTTCAGGAGGCAGAAACGCAAAAACCCGCTTTCGCGGGTTTTTGTGAAACTCAAGGTCGTAACCTTGAATTTGAATTGGTGCCCAGAAGAAGACTCGAACTTCCACGACCGTAAGGTCACCAGCACCTGAAGCTGGCGTGTCTACCAATTTCACCATCTGGGCATTCATCTTCAGCGTTGCCGCTGTTGATGTGGCGCACTATACGGACAGCATTTTGATCTGTAAACCCCTGATTTAATTTTAATAAATCGGTTTTAACAAATCGTCCGTTTAGAATGCAAAAAACCCGCTTTCGCGGGTTTTTGTGTGAGTCTTGAAACTGATCTAGTCTCAAACTCGAAATTGGTGCCCAGGAGAAGACTCGAACTTCCACGACCGTAAGGTCACCAGCACCTGAAGCTGGCGTGTCTACCAATTTCACCACCTGGGCATCTTCAACTGCATGTCTGCGTTGTCGATGGCGCGCACTATACGGAGCGTCTTTTTAACTGTAAACCCCTGTCCTCAAAAAAAATGAATTTTTTTACCAGCGGCATCCAATTGACATCTTTTGCGTCGATACAGGGGTATCGCAAAGGCCTTGAAAGCCTGAAATTTCCCGTTTCATTACGCCTATGCCAAACTAACCCGCATATAGACAAGGTGAAAACTCTCTAATGGCCGATTGGCAGTCCCTCGATCCCGAGGCCGCTCGTGAAGCGGAAAAATATGAAAACCCTATCCCCAGCCGCGAACTGATCCTTCAGCACCTTGCTGATCGGGGTTCGCCTGCCGCCCGTGAAGAACTGGTCGAAGAGTTCGGCCTGACCACGGAAGACCAGATCGAGGCCCTGCGCCGTCGACTGCGCGCCATGGAGCGCGATGCACAACTGATCTATACCCGTCGCGGTACCTATGCACCGGTGGACAAGCTCGACCTTATCCTGGGGCGCATCAGTGGCCATCGCGACGGTTTCGGCTTCCTGGTTCCGGATGACGGCACTGAAGACCTGTTCATGAGCCCGGCGCAAATGCGCCTGGTGTTTGACGGTGACCGTGCCCTGGCCCGTGTTTCCGGTGTTGATCGTCGCGGTCGCCGTGAAGGCATGATTGTCGAAGTGGTGTCCCGCGCTCACGAAAGCATCGTCGGTCGCTACTTCGAAGAGGGCGGAATCGGTTTCGTCGTTGCCGACAATCCGAAGATCCAGCAGGAAGTGCTGGTCACGCCGGGCCGCAATGCCAACGCCGAGATCGGTCAGTTTGTCGAAGTGAAGATCACCCACTGGCCGACACCGCGCTTCCAGCCGCAAGGCGACGTGGTCGAAGTCGTGGGTAACTACATGGCGCCGGGCATGGAAATCGATGTCGCCCTGCGTACCTATGACATCCCCCATGTCTGGCCGGCTGCCGTGCTCAAGGAAGCCGGCAAGCTCAAGCCGGAAGTCGAAGAGAAGGACAAGGAAAAGCGCATCGACCTGCGTCATCTGCCCTTCGTGACGATCGACGGCGAAGATGCCCGCGACTTCGACGACGCGGTCTATTGCGAGGCTCGTCCGGGCAAGCTGCGTCTGTTTTCCGGTGGCTGGAAGCTCTATGTGGCGATTGCCGACGTCTCCAGCTATGTGAAGCTCGGTTCGGCGCTGGATGCCGAGGCGCAGGTTCGCGGCAACTCGGTGTACTTCCCCGAGCGCGTGGTTCCGATGCTGCCGGAGCAGCTGTCCAACGGTCTGTGCTCGCTGAACCCGCACGTCGATCGCCTGGCCATGGTTTGCGAGATGACCATCTCCAAATCCGGTGAAATGACCGACTACTGCTTCTACGAAGCAGTGATCCACTCCCATGCGCGCCTGACCTACAACAAGGTCAGCGCCATGCTCGAAACGCCGAAGGCTACCGAGGCGCGCAAGCTGCGAGGCGAATACACCGACCTCGTGCCGCATCTCAAACAGCTGTACTCGCTGTACAAGGTACTGCTGGCCGCCCGTCATGTACGCGGCGCGATCGATTTTGAAACCCAGGAAACCCGGATCATCTTCGGCTCCGAGCGCAAGATCGCCGAAATCCGGCCGACCGTGCGCAACGATGCGCACAAGCTGATCGAGGAGTGCATGCTGGCGGCCAACGTGGCCACCGCCGAGTTTCTGCAAAAGCACGAAATTCCTGCGTTGTATCGCGTTCACGATGGTCCGCCGCCGGAGCGTCTGGAAAAGCTGCGCGCCTTCCTTGGCGAGCTCGGTCTTTCCTTGCACAAGGGCAAGGAAGGTCCGACGCCAAAGGATTACCAGGCATTGCTGGCCGGCATCAAGGATCGCCCGGATTTCCATCTGATCCAGACCGTAATGCTGCGCTCCTTGAGCCAGGCGGTTTACAGCGCGGAAAACGATGGTCACTTCGGCCTGAATTACGAGGCATATACCCACTTCACCTCGCCGATCCGCCGCTACCCGGACCTGCTTACGCACCGGGCAATTCGCAGTGTCATCCATTCGAAAAGGGAAACGCCGCACGTCCGCCGTGCCGGTGCTATGAGCATTCCGAAGGCGCGTATCTACCCTTACGACGAGGCTGCTCTGGAGCAGCTCGGCGAGCAGTGCTCGATGAGCGAGCGCCGAGCCGACGAGGCGACCCGTGATGTCGTTAACTGGCTCAAGTGCGAGTTCATGAAGGATCGCGTGGGCGAGTCGTTCCCGGGCGTTATCACGGCGGTGACCGGTTTCGGTCTGTTCGTCGAGCTTACCGATATCTATGTCGAGGGCTTGGTGCACGTGACTGCGCTGCCAGGCGACTACTACCACTTCGATCCCGTGCATCACCGTCTGGCGGGTGAGCGCACCGGGCGCAGCTTCCGTCTTGGTGACACCGTTGAAGTGCGAGTCATGCGTGTCGATCTCGACGAGCGCAAGATCGACTTCGAGATGGCCGAGAAGACCATCAGCGCACCGATCGGTCGCAAGAAGCGTGGTGCTGAAACCCCTGCTGCGACATCGAAAGCCGTCGAAGAGCCGGCACCGGCGAAAACCGGTCGTCGTACGGCGAAGGAAAAAACCGTCGAGGCCTACCGTCCAAGCGATGCCGCGGCGAAAAATGCCGAAGTGCGTAAAAGTCGTGAAATGAAAAAGGCGTTGCTGGCCGATGCGAAAAGCGCCGGCAAGGCACCTGCGGGAAAGGGCGGGCGCTCAGCGTCTGACAAGGTTCTCGGCAGCAAACCAGCCAAACCGAGCAAACATCGTAAAGGTCCGCCAAAATCGGGCTCGGCTCCAGCCAAGAGTGGCGGGGCGCGTAAACCTAAGGCCAAGTCATGAGTCAGTTGGAAAAAATCTACGGTGTGCATGCCGTGGAAGCGTTGTTGCGTCACCACCCCAAACGCGTCAAGCAGATCTGGCTGGCCGAAGGCCGCAGTGATCCGCGCGTTCAAACACTGATCGAGCTGGCCAACGAAAACCGTGTCCAGGTCGGTCAGGCCGAGCGCCGTGAGATGGATGCCTGGGTCGAAGGCGTGCACCAGGGCGTGGTTGCGGAAGTGAGTCCGAGCCAGGTCTGGGGCGAAGCGATGCTCGACGAACTCCTGGATCGTACCGAAGGTGCGCCATTGCTTTTGGTGCTCGATGGCGTGACTGATCCGCACAACCTCGGCGCCTGCCTGCGATCTGCCGATGCGGCGGGTGCGCTGGCCGTGATCGTGCCGAAGGACAAGTCGGCCACACTGACTCCGACGGTGCGAAAAGTTGCCTGTGGTGCCGCTGAAGTCATTCCGTTGGTCGCTGTCACCAATCTTGCGCGCACCCTGGAAAAGCTCCAGCAGCGCGGCTTGTGGATCGTCGGTACGGCGGGGGAGGCAGAGGTCAGCCTTTATGAGCAGGATCTCACCGGCCCGACCATCCTGATCATGGGCGCCGAGGGCAAAGGCATGCGCCGCCTGACCCGCGAGCATTGCGATTACCTGGTGAACCTGCCGATGGCCGGTAGTGTCAGCAGTCTGAACGTGTCCGTGGCGACCGGGGTGTGCCTGTTCGAGGCGCAGCGCCAGCGCCGGGCCAAGGCGGCAGGCAAGAAGCCTTAAGCTTTACGCAGTACAAGCGTGGGAGCGAGCCTGCTCGCGATAGCGGTGTCACATTCAGCAATAAAGTTGGATGTTCGACGCCAATCGCGAGCAGGCTCGCTCCCACAGTGTTTTGTGGCGCGGCATGAATGGCTGGCTGTTCAAATAATCACCAATTACCTTGCGCCTCACACGTCCCTTCTCTACAATTGCGCCCCTTGCTGTGCCGGCCGGTATACATGTGCCTCGCCCACGCAAGTCCATAAGTGTCATTCACTCCTTGTCTGACCGCTTCTGAGCGGCAGGCTACAACCCGTAAGGAGCATTCATGCGTCATTACGAAATCATCTTTTTGGTCCACCCGGATCAAAGCGAGACGTGCTTTCAAATTCCCGTTCCGCAACTGATTGGAGTAGGAAAATGGCCAAGAAGAGCATGAAAAACCGTGAGCTGAAGCGTCAGCTCACCGTTGCCAAGTACGCCGCCAAGCGTGCAGCGCTGAAAGCTATCATCGTGGATCTGAACGCAAGTCCAGAAGCTCGTTGGGAAGCTACCGTTGCCCTGCAAAAGCAACCACGTGACGCCAGCGCTTCGCGCATGCGTAACCGTTGCCGCTTGACCGGTCGTCCGCACGGCGTTTACCGCAAGTTCGGCCTGGGCCGTAACAAGCTGCGTGAAGCTGCAATGCGTGGTGACGTACCAGGTCTGGTCAAGGCCAGCTGGTAATTACTGTCAAAGTCTCGACGGTCGGGATCGCAAGATACTGACCGCCGGTGGCCTTGAATCTGGAACAAGCCCCTTTTGGGGCTTGTTTCATTTCCGGAGTGTGTCTAGAATACCCGGCTCGCCTGAGCCCGTGTTTTTCGTGCCCGGAATTTCTCGGCGAAAGTAGTAGCCGCAAGGCTAATTTTTCTGTTTTAGGAGCGTCTAGCCCATGAGTATGCAGGACCCGTTAGCGGACATGCTAACTCGAATCCGTAATGCCCAGATGGCTGAAAAGTCCGTCGTAAGCATGCCTTCTTCCACGCTGAAGGTGGCTGTAGCCAAAGTCCTGAAGGACGAAGGTTACATCGCGGGTTATCAGATCAGCAGCGAAACCAAGCCACTGCTGTCTATCGAGCTGAAATACTTCGAAGGCCGTCCGGTTATCGAAGAAGTCAAGCGCGTTAGCCGTCCAGGCCTGCGCCAGTACAAGTCCGTCGAAGATCTGCCGAAAGTTCGCGGCGGTCTCGGTGTGTCTATCGTCTCCACCAACAAGGGTGTGATGACTGATCGTGCTGCGCGTGCTGCTGGTGTCGGCGGCGAAGTTCTTTGCACTGTGTTCTAAGGGGGGATAAGCATGTCTCGCGTCGCTAAGAACCCCGTTAAGCTGCCAGCCGGTGTCGAAGTAAAATTCGCAGGCCAACAGCTTTCGGTGAAGGGTGCCAAGGGTACTCTCGAACTGAACGTCCATTCGTCCGTTGAAATCGTTGAAGAAGCCGGTGAGCTGCGTTTTGCTGCCCGCAATGGCGATCAACAGACTCGCGCAATGGCCGGTACC
>NZ_JBNNVQ010000053.1:0-39534 GCF_050280625.1 Pseudomonas sp. NPDC089569 | reverse complement strand
GCAGTGCGCTTGGCGACGCTCTTGATGCGTTCGACCAATGCTTCACCGGCGTCGATGTCTACACCGGCGTCCTTGTAGCTCAGGGAGGGTTGCTTGCTCATGATCCAGGCCTTTAGGGGGGGATTTCTGGGTAACGACCGAGTTCAGCGGGGCTGCCGAAACCGACGGGGCGATTGCCTCACGCGAATTTCGAAGGTGCCCGGCTGTTGCCGGTCTGCGAAGGCGCGCGATTTTATCAGGCTTGAAGGGCAGCGGCCATCCTCAGGCCGACAGCAGGGGCCTATCGCCCTAAAAAAAACTTCATGATTGCGCGTTAGTGGCATTCTTCAAGCCTGAGTAAGGTATCGCCATTAAGCGTCTATGGTTATGACAGTGCGAAAACTTATCCAGGGCGTGTGAATGATTTGCGCCGGGCGATGGTCACAGCCCTGCCGGATCGTCTTCATGTGGCCTGTTCCAGCCGCTCTTGTCGTCAGGAAGCTTCCATGCGTTTTTGTAAATTCTTGTTTGTGGGCTGTTTGTCGTTGCTCGGTCTGGCCGCTCATGCCGAAACCGTAAAAGGCCTCTATCAGGTGCGTGAGCCAGTCAGCGGCCAATCGCCTGAGGAGCGTGACCAGGCGACCCAGCGCGCACTCGACACGCTTGTGCTGCGTCTGACCGGCGATCCCAAGGCCACGCAAAATCCGGGGTTGGCGGCAGTGCGCAAGGACCCGCAGCAAATCATCAGCCAATTCGGCTATGACGCCGGGCCGCCGGAAGTCTTGAAAGTCGATTTCGATCCCGCGACCACCGAACAGGCATTGCGCCGTGCCGGGCTGTCCATGTGGGGCGCCAACCGGCCCTCGATCCTCGGCTGGTGGTTGAATGATTCCACCGAGGGCTCGAGCCTGGTGGGCGATGGCCAGGCCAGCGCGGCACCGCTGCGTCGCGCGGCCCAGCACCGTGGCTTGCCGTTGCGCTTGCCCCTGGCGGATCTGAATGAACAGATTGTTGCCACGGCACCGAATCTGGAAGGTGCCGACCCGGCGCCGTTGCACAAAGCCTCGGAGCGTTACAGTGCCGACGCCTTGCTGGCGGTGCATGCCCGTGAAGAGGGAGGGCAGTGGCAGGCCAAGTGGCAATTGTGGCTGGGCGAGCAGAAAGAGGCAGGAAGTGTCCAGGGTGCCGACCAGGCGGCTTTGGCCGACGCAGTGATGCTTGCGGTTGGCGAGCGCCTGGCGCCACGGTTCGTTGCCAGGCCGGGTGCCTCGACCCAGCAGTTGCTGGAGGTGCAGGGCATGAATCTTGAACGTTACGCGACCCTTGGACGACTGCTCGAGCCCTTTGGCGGGCGCCCGCAAAGCGTCGATGGCGATCGGATTCTCTATCGGGTCAATGGCAGTACGGATCAATTGAGGGCGCAGTTGTCATTGGCAAAGTTGCAGGAAGTTGCAGTGCAGAGCGCACCGCCAACTCCGGTGTCGCCCGCGCCTGTTCCCTCGGCGACCGGCAGCCCGGCTGCTGCCGTGACACCTTCCACGGCACCTTCGCCGCAGTTGCGTTTCCGCTGGTAGGTTTTCTTTCTTTATATAGAAGCAATGGAGTGGTTCATGGCCGATACGCGGCGTTGGTTCTGGTTGGGTGGCGTCGTTCTGCTCTGCGCATTCATCTGGTTGTTACACCCGATCCTGTCGCCGTTTCTGGTGGCGTTGCTGCTGGCCTACCTGTTTGATCCGCTGGTGGACCGGCTGGAGAAGGTCGGGTTGTCCAGGACCCTGGGTGTGGTGGCGGTGTTCGCGCTATTCACGCTGATCTTCACGGCGTTGCTGCTGGTGTTGGTGCCGATGCTTGCCAAGCAACTGTTTCGTTTGTACGAGCTGGCGCCGCAGATGCTGGACTGGTTGCAACACACCGCGTTGCCGTGGGCGCAGTCAAAATTCGGTCTGTCGGAAGGTTTCTGGAAGTTCGACAAGGTCAAGGCTGCCATCAGTGAGCACGTGGGGCAAACCACTGATGTTGTGGGTGTGGTCTTGAGTCAGGCGACGGCCTCGGGGCTGGCGTTGATCGGCTGGCTGGCCAACCTGGTGCTGATTCCGGTGGTGAGTTTCTACTTGCTGCGGGACTGGGACCTGATGATGGCCAGGATCCGCAGTCTGTTGCCCCGAGACCGGGAGGCGCGAGCGGTCCTGCTGGCCGGGGAATGTCATGAGGTGCTCGGAGCCTTCGTTCGCGGGCAACTGCTGGTGATGCTGGCGTTGGGGGTGATTTACGCCGCAGGCTTGATGCTGGTCGGGCTGGAGTTGGGGCTGTTGATCGGTCTGATTGCCGGTCTGGCGGCTATTGTTCCGTACATGGGCTTTGTCATCGGGATTGGCGCGGCCTTGATCGCCGGCCTGTTCCAGTTTGGCGGGGAGCTGTATCCCCTGGCGGGCATCGTCGCCGTGTTCATGGTTGGCCAGGCGCTGGAGGGCATGGTGCTGACGCCACTACTGGTAGGCGATCGCATCGGGCTGCACCCTGTGGCGGTGATCTTTGCAATCCTGGCCGGGGGCGAGCTGTTCGGCTTCACCGGCATTCTGCTGGCCCTGCCCGTGGCGGCGGTCATCATGGTGCTGGTGCGCCATGTGCATGATTTATATAAGGATTCAGATATTTATAGCGGCGCCGACGAGCCTGAGCGCTAAGTGACTTGGCGAACAGCCCGGCTCAGTGCCGGGTTGATGCCCGTGCCGCCAAAGAAACCGTCATGAATCCACAGTGCCAACGCAAACCTTTGATTTTGCTTGTGGTCTGTCGCATTGTGCGGTCGGCCTCACGGGTATAAACTTCGCACACTTTACACAGAGGCCACTAATGGTTCCCCGGGAACCGTTCAGTCAGCATGAAACCGATTCAGCTGCCCCTAGGTGTGCGTCTGCGTGATGACGCCACCTTTATCAACTATTACCCAGGCGCCAATGCCGCTGCACTCGGCTATGTCGAGCGGCTGTGCGAAGCCGACGCCGGCTGGACCGAAAGCCTGATTTACCTGTGGGGCAAGCATGGGGTAGGGCGCACGCATCTGTTGCAGGCCGCGTGCCTGCGTTTTGAGCAGTTGGGTGAGCCAGCGGTGTATCTGCCGCTCGCCGAGTTGATGGATCGCGGTGTTGAAATCCTCGACAACCTTGAACAGTACGAACTGGTCTGCCTGGATGATCTTCAGGCGGTTGCCGGCAAGGCGGACTGGGAAGAGGCGCTGTTTCACCTGTTCAATCGCCTGCGCGACAGTGGTCGGCGCCTGCTGATTGCTGCATCGACCTCCCCGCGTGAGTTGCCGGTGAAACTGGCAGACCTCAAGTCCCGCCTGACCCTGGCGCTGATTTTCCAGATGCGTCCACTCTCCGATGAAGACAAGCTGCGAGCCCTTCAATTGCGCGCATCCCGTCGAGGCCTGCACCTGACCGACGAAGTCGGGCATTTCATCCTGACCCGTGGCACCCGCAGCATGAGTGCGCTTTTCGATCTGCTTGAGCAACTCGATCAGGCGTCTCTTCAAGCTCAGCGCAAGCTGACCATCCCCTTCCTCAAGGAAACGCTGGGCTGGTAGAGCGGCCCTTTAAAATCGGGGTTTGTGGCGAAAATCGGCATATTTCAGACGCCAGAAAACCCGCGTTCCTGCGATAGCAGGTCGCGCAAGCGTTCAAAATGGGCTTAAGCGCTTAGATGTCAGCGAGAAACCGATAAGTCACAAAAAGTTCGATTGAATTTGCAAATGAGATCGATAGCGGGCATAGTCTCGGCTTCTTTACACCAATCAGCCACGGTCGTGCCCATGCTAAAGCGCTTTGCACCCCTCGTGCCCCTCGCACTCGTTACCCTGTTGTTCGGTTGCGCTGCCCACACTCCAGTGTCCCAGCAGCAACAACAGGCTCAGAATTCCGTCACTGCCCAATCTTCCGCTCGTTATCAGGAAGCACTTTTCCAGGAAGAGACGGCGACTGAAAAAGAACTCGCTGAATTTGCCGATGGCAAGTCCTATCAACTGCCGGCACTGGCCGACAGTATCCTCGAACGCGGCATGTCCCTGATCGGTACGCGCTACCGGTTCGGCGGTACCTCCGAAGCCGGTTTCGATTGCAGTGGCTTCATTGGTTACCTGTTCCGCGAAGAGGCGGGCATGAACCTGCCACGCTCGACCCGCGAAATGATCAACGTGGACGCACCGCTGGTTTCACGCAGCAAGCTTGAGCCGGGTGATCTGCTGTTTTTCGCGACCAACGGTCGTCGCGGTCGTGTCAGCCACGCCGGAATCTACCTGGGTGACAACCAGTTCATCCATTCCAGCAGCCGCCGCAGCGGCGGTGTGCGCATCGACAGCCTGGGCGACAGTTACTGGAGCAAAAGCTTCATCGAAGCCAAGCGCGCTCTGGCGATGGCCCCGGCTGCAACCCCGGCGATCATCACTGCTCGCAAGTAAGCGGACATTTTGTAAGGTGAACTTAAAGTCTTACTTGAAGTTTGCCTGATAAGAGCTAGAATTCTGATCTATCAATGATGGCAAACCGCCTGCGTCCTGCGCAGGCGGTTTTCTTTTCTGCGCCTTGTGCAGAAAAAAGCCGCAGCCAGATCAGGAAGCTCTGCATATGTCGACGTCGGCCCGCCTCGCAATCATGCTTTTCGCAGCGCTGCTCAGCGCTTGTGCCAGTCGCACACCGCCGCCAGCGCCGGTGGTTCGCGCGCCCATCGTTTTCGGTTCCTCCCAAGCCTTTTCGCCTGAAGCGGAAGACGTGTTGTTTCGCGCGTTGGGATTGGTGGGTACGCCTTATCGCTGGGGTGGCAACACGCCCGACTCCGGGTTCGATTGCAGTGGCCTGATCGGTTACGTATACCGTGATGTCGCCGGCATTTCCCTGCCGCGCACCACCCGCGAAATGATCACCATGCAGGCGGCCGATGTCGGCAAGGAAGGCCTGCAAACCGGTGATCTGGTCTTCTTCGCCACCAATGGCGGTTCTCAGGTCAGCCATGCCGGCATCTACGTCGGTGAAGGCCGCTTCGTCCATGCGCCTGCCACGGGTGGCACGGTCAAGCTCGACAGCCTGTCCAAGGCGTATTGGCAGAGGGCTTACCTGAGTGCCAAGCGGGTCCTGCAACCGGAACACCTGGCGCGCAATCAATAACAGCCAGAGGTTGATTCAATGACCGCTCGCACGCTCAATCTCGACGATTCGCTCTATCAGTACCTGCTCGACGTGTCCTTGCGTGAAACGCCGTTGCTCAAACGCTTGCGCGATGAAACCCAGGCATTGCCCATGGCGCGCTGGCAGGTGGCGCCGGAGCAGGGGCAGTTTCTTGCCTTGCTGGTGAAGTTGACAGGAGCCCGGCGTGTGCTGGAAATCGGCACCTTCACCGGTTATAGCACCCTGTGCATGGCGCAGGCTCTACCGGATGACGGTTCGTTGATCTGCTGCGACCTTCCCGGTGACTACAACGCCACTGCGCACCGTTACTGGCAGGAAGCAGGGCAGGCCGCACGCATCGATCTGCGTCTGGCGCCCGCGCTGCAAACCCTCGCCGAGCTTGAACGGCAAGGCCAGGACGGGTCGTTCGATCTGGTGTTTATCGATGCCGACAAGGCCAACTACCCGACTTACCTTGAACATGCGCTGCGACTGCTGCGCGTAGGGGGACTGGCAGTGTTCGATAACACGCTGTGGAGCGGTCGGGTGCTTGAAGACAATCCCGAGAGCCTGGACACCCGGGCCATTCAGGCGCTCAACAGGGATTTGAAGGATGACGCACGGGTGGATCTGTCGCTGTTGCCGCTGGGTGATGGGCTGACGCTCTGTCGCAAGCGCTAGCTTCGTTGTAGGAGCCAGGCTTGCCGGCGAAGGCGTTTTTACTGGCGCAACAGGACGCGAGGCCGCCTTCGCCGGCAAGCCTGGCTCCTACGGGTTCCGCCGACACGCGCCAGACTTTGTTCCCCACATCATCGGCCACCAGCAGGTCGCCCTGTCGATCGATCACCACGCCCACCGGCCGGCCCATGGCTTGTTCCTTGTCGTTGAGGAAACCGGTCAACACGTCCACCGGGGTCCCGACCGGTTTGCCATTGTTGAAGGGTACGAAAATCACTTTATAGCCACTGTGCGGCTTGCGGTTCCAGGAGCCGTGCTGGCCTATGAAGGCGCCTTCCTTGAACGCTGCCGGCAGCGTGTTGCCTTCGGCAAATGTCAGGCCCAGTGATGCGGTATGTGGGCCGACCGCGTAGTCCGGAGCAATCGCCTTGGCCACCAGTTCCGGGTTTTGCGGTTCCACGCGCAGGTCGATGTGCTGGCCGTAATAGCTGAATGGCCAGCCATAGAAAGCGCCGTCCTTGACCGAGGTGATGTAATCGGGCACCAGGTCACTGCCGATTTCATCCCGCTCGTTGACCGCGGTCCACAGTGCGCCAGTGCGCGGTTCCCAGGCCATGCCGTTGGGATTGCGCAAGCCCGAGGCGTAGATCCGGTGCTTGCCAGTGGCGCGATCCACCTCCCAGATAGCGGCGCGTCCTTGCTCCTGGTCCATGCCATGTTCGCCAACGTTGCTGTTTGAGCCGACCGTGACGTACAGCTTGCTGCCGTCCTTGCTGGCAATGACATTCTTGGTCCAGTGGTGATTCAGGGGGCCGTCCGGTAAATCGACCACTTTGATCGGTTGGGTTTTGATCGTCGTGTCGCCTTCTTCGTAGTGAAAGCGCAGCAGGCGATCGGTATCGGCAACGTACAGGTCATTGCCGATCAGGGTCATGCCGAAGGGGGAATTGAGATTTTCCAGGAAGACGCTGCGAGTTTCGGCGACACCGTCGTGGTCCTTGTCGCGCAAAAGCGTGATGCGATTCGGACTCGGCACGGTGGCTCCGGCGCGACCCATGACTTTTTTCATGACCCAGCCACGAATGCCCTTGCCGTCTTCGGGTTTGGGCGGGGCATTGGTTTCGGCGACCAGCACATCGCCGTTGGGCAGTACATAGAGCCAGCGCGGATGGTCGAGTCCTTCGGCAAATGCGGCCACTTGAGTGCCGGCGGCTGCTACGGGTTTTGCGCCGTCGGGCCAGCCGACGGCCGGTGCGATGTTCACCGTCGGGATCAGCGTTTTGTTCGGTTCCGGCAGTGTGGGTGACGGGCCGGTGCCGTCGGAGACTTGCAGGGTGGAAGTCTCGCCGCAGGCGGCGAGCCCTCCAGTGAGTGCCAGGGCTACAGCGAGTTGGAGCATGCGCATGGCGGATCTTCCCTATGGGGGCCTTGATCTATTGATAGAGAAGTCCGGGCTGCGGATGGTTCAACGCTTCAGCCGCGTGCCTCCTTGATCAGCAGGGCGATGCCGGGATGGTAATGGCCTGCCTCGGTGTGCAACTTGCGGTAGGCATAGGGGAAATACCAGGCCACGGCGCAGGTATGCTCCTTTTGCAGGTCGTCGACCATGTCCTGAAGCTCTTCCGGCGTCGCACCCTGCTGTGCTTTATGAGGTGCGACAAACAGGCAGCCGAGTTTCAGGTCGCTGGCATAACTAATGCGCCTGGCGTCGCTGGTGATGTCGTGCAGGGGCTGCGTCAGGTTCAGGTTGTTGACCCGTGGCCAGCGCTGGGTGGCCTGCAGCCAGGCACGTGTTTCGGGGGTGGCGATGAACAGGTCGGCGCGAGCGTTGCGCTCGCCTTCTTCGATTTGTTTGCGTGTGGGCGATTGTTGCAGGGTGACCATCTCGGCCATCCATGCGGCGGCCGAGAGCAGACCGAGGTTGGCTTTTTCATCGAGCCAGTAGGGTGTCTCGTTGTCACCGCGCACGGTGTTGTATCGATCGATGCAGTCGAACCAGCGCTCCAGCAGCGGGCGCAGGAATTCCAGCTTCGGATTGCTGATGATCATGCCTTGCATGTGGCTCACCCTTGTTTTTGTGTTGTGAGTTGTGGCTCTTTGATATCACTGCTGTGAGTGTGGCACAAGATTGACGTCATTTAATTGATCGGTGGTGGTTATTCGCTGGCTCACCCTGTCTTCAATTGACGCTCCCCCCCCCAACCCTCTAACCTTCGCGGCTTGTTTCAGGTGCTCTGTGGCTTCGGTCGACAGAGTGAAACAGGGAAGCCGGTGAGCGGTCGCTTCAATGCACGAAGGCCTGCAATTCCGGCGCTGCCCCCGCAACGGTAAATGAGAGTGGGCTGCGCAATGAGCCACTGTGTCGGCTGACATGGGAAGGCGCGCAGTCAGGCCAGCGCCGCTCATGAGCCCGGAGACCGGCCTGATCCATTCAAGCGGCATCACGGTGGGCGATGCCAGGCTTCTTGCCGTCTGTTCCTGTGCCCGCCCGCCGTTATCCAGCCTCAACGGAGAGCTCCCATGACTGATACCCCTGATCGTGACGAACGACACCTGGCGCGCATGCAGCGCAAAAAAGCCGTGATCGACGAACGCATCGCCAATTCCCCGAACGAATGCGGCTTGCTGCTGGTGCTCACCGGTAACGGCAAGGGCAAGAGCAGTTCGGCGTTCGGCATGCTTGCCCGGTCCATGGGCCATGGCATGCAATGTGGCGTGGTGCAGTTCATCAAGGGGCGCAACAGTACCGGCGAGGAGCTGTTTTTTCGACGCTTCCCCGAGCAGGTTCGCTTTCACGTGATGGGCGAGGGCTTCACCTGGGAAACCCAGGATCGCCAGCGCGATATCGCCGCCGCCGAAGCCGCCTGGGCGGTGTCCCGCGAACTGCTGCGCGATCCGTCCATTGGTCTGGTGGTGCTGGATGAATTGAACATCGCCCTCAAGCACGGCTACCTCGACCTCGACCAAGTGCTCAGCGATCTGCAGGCGCGCCCGCCGATGCAGCATGTGGTGGTGACCGGGCGCGGCGCCAAGCCGGAAATGATCGAAGTGGCCGACACCGTCACTGAGATGGGCATGATCAAACATGCCTTCCAGGCGGGTATCAAGGCACAAAAAGGCGTTGAACTGTGAGCGCCACTGTATGACCAGCAGCCGTCAATGTCCGGCGGTATTGATCGCCGCGCCGGCCTCAGGCCAGGGCAAGACCACCGTCACCGCAGCACTGGCCCGGTTGCATCGCAATCAGGGGCGAAAGGTGCGCGTGTTCAAGTGTGGGCCCGACTTTCTCGACCCGATGATTCTCGAGCGCGCCAGCGGTGCGCCGGTATATCAACTGGACATGTGGATGGTCGGCGAGCAGGAAAGCCGTCGCTTGTTGTGGGAAGCCGCCGGCGAAGCCGATCTGATCCTGATCGAAGGCGTGATGGGACTGTTCGACGGCACCCCGTCCAGCGCTGACCTGGCACGGCACTTCGGCGTACCGGTACTCGGCGTCATCGACGGCACGGCCATGGCCCAGACCTTTGGTGCATTGGCGCTGGGCCTGGCGCGCTATCAGCCTGACCTGCCATTTGCCGGCGTGTTGGCCAACCGCGTCGGCACCTTGCGACACGCGCAATTGCTCGAAGGCAGCCTGACCGAAGGCCTGCGCTGGTACGGCGCCTTGTCCCGGGAAACCGGGATCGAGTTGCCGAGTCGACACCTGGGCCTGGTGCAGGCCAGCGAGTTGAACGATCTCGATGTACGTCTCGATGCGGCGGCGGATGCCCTCGCTGCCAGTTGCGAAGTCGCGCTGCCACCGCCAGTGGCGTTCTGCGCACCGGATATGATCGCGGCCGAACCGTTGCTGGCTGGCGTGCGCATCGCCGTGGCGCGGGACGAGGCGTTTGCCTTTACCTATGGCGCGAGCCTGGATCTACTGCGGGCGATGGGCGCCGAACTACGGTTTTTCTCGCCGATCCGGGATGTTCGTTTGCCGGAAGCCGACAGCCTGTACCTGCCGGGTGGTTACCCGGAATTGCACCATGTGGCGCTGGCACAAAATACCTCGATGCTCAACGCAATTCGCGCACATCATGCGGCGGGCAAACCGCTGCTGGCTGAATGTGGCGGCATGCTGTATCTGCTTGATTCGCTGACCGATGTCGAAGGCACCCGAGCGGAGCTGGTTGGCTTGCTCAGTGGCGATGCAGTGATGCAAAAGCGTCTCGCCGCGCTGGCCTTGCAAGCGGTAGAACTGCCGGAAGGTTCGCTGCGTGGACACACCTATCATCACTCGCTGACCACCACCGGGCTTACGCCGATAGCCCGTGGCCTGAGTCCCAATGGCGGGCGCGGGGCGGAGGCGGTGTATCGAGAAGGGCGGATGACGGCCTCCTACGTACACTTCTACTTTCCGTCCAATCCATCGGCGATTGCCGCGTTGTTCGCGCCGGACCGTGAGGCCGCCTTCGCGAGCAGGCTCGCTCCCACAAAGGATCACCTAAACCCTGTGGGAGCTGGCTTGCCAGCGAAGAGGCCATGACGAACAACGCATTCTCCGAAGCCGAACGCGCGGCCATCTACCGAGCCATCGGCGAGCGCCGCGACATGCGCCATTTCAGCGGAGGCTCCGTCGACCCTGAACTGCTCCGGCGCCTGCTCGAAGCTGCGCATCAGGCACCCAGCGTCGGTTTGATGCAGCCCTGGCGCTTCATTCGCATCAGCGACCGAAGTTTACGCAGCAGGATCCAGGGGCTGGTGGAGGAAGAACGCATCCGCACGGCCCAGGCCTTGGGCGAGCGCACTGACGAATTCATGCAGCTCAAGGTCGAAGGCATCAACGACTGCGCCGAAGTGCTGGTGGCGGCGCTGATGGATGACCGCGAGCGGCATATCTTCGGCCGCCGCACATTGCCGGAAATGGACATGGCCTCGTTGTCCTGCGCGATCCAGAATCTGTGGCTGGCGTCCCGTGCCGAAGGGTTGGGCATGGGCTGGGTCTCGCTGTTCGAGCCGCAAGCTCTGGCGGACCTGCTGGGCCTACCGCCTGGCGCCAAGCCGTTGGCCATTTTGTGTCTGGGACCGGTCAAGGAATTTTATCCGGCGCCGATGCTGGTACTCGAAGGTTGGGCGCAGGCGCGTCCGCTCAGTGAACTGTTATACGAGAATTTTTGGGGAGTGCGTCCATGAGTGTGGCGTTGTTGAGTGTCGCCGCGGTCGCGCTGGATGCGCTGCTGGGCGAACCCAAGCGCTGGCATCCGTTGGTGGCGTTCGGGCGTTTTGCCGATCGTATCGAACAACGTTTCAACGGCGGTGGGCGTGGCTGGCGCAGCCATGGGGTTACCGCCTGGTTCATCGCGGTGGTGCCGCTGACTTTGCTGGCCACGGCGTTTTCCTGGGCGCCTTATGTTGGCTGGATCATCGAAATTCTCGCGCTCTATTGCGCCCTCGGCATGCGTAGCCTGGGTGAGCATGTCGCACCGGTGGCAAGCGCCTTGCGCAGTGACGATCTGGACGAGGCGCGCAGGCGAGTGGGTTATCTGGTCAGCCGTCAGACCAGCGAACTGGATGCTACCCAGGTCGCCCGCGCGGCTACCGAGTCGGTGTTGGAAAATGGCAGTGACGCGGTATTCGCTGCCTTGTTCTGGTTTGTCGTGGCCGGTGCACCCGGTGTTGTGCTCTACCGTTTGAGCAACACGCTGGATGCGATGTGGGGCTATCGCAATGAACGTTTCGAGCGTTTTGGCTGGGCAGCGGCCAGGATCGACGACGTGCTCAACTACATTCCAGCGAGGTTGGTGGCATTGACCTACGCATTGTTGGGTAAAACCCGCCTGGCCCTGAAGTGCTGGCGCCGCCAGGGGCCCGAATGGGATAGCCCCAATGCCGGCCCGGTGATGGCGGCAGGGGCGGGGGCGTTGGGTGTCGAGTTGGGCGGGCCGGCGATTTATCACGGTGAACTGCATGCACGCGCACAACTGGGCGAAGGCATGCCGGCGGACGCCGACTCCATTGATCGTGGCTGGCAATTGGTCCAGCGCGGGGTATGGTTGTGGCTGCTGATTCTTTGCGTGGGGGCTGAGTTTTATGCTTGAGCACGGTGGGCGGTTGCGCAAGGCGGCGCTCGAATACGGCATCGAGGAAGCCGATTGGCTTGACCTGTCCACAGGCTTGGCGCCCTGGCCGTTCCCGGTCCCGGATATCCCGCTGCGGGCGTGGGCGCGTCTGCCGGAAGCCGATGACGGTCTGGAACAGGCCGCCTGCGACTATTACGGCACTCTGCAGGCATTGCCGGTGGCCGGTTCGCAAATGGCCATCCAGCTGCTGCCGCGCTTGCGCCGTGCGGGCAAGGTCGGCGTCCTGTCGCCGTGCTATGCCGAACATGCCGAAGCCTGGCGTCGCAATGGCTACATCGTGCGCGAGGTGCTGGAGCAGGAAGTCGATTTTTTTGTCGACAGCCTCGATGTGCTGGTAGTGGTCAATCCGAACAATCCCACGGGCCTGAGCCTGACTCCCGCTCGCCTGCTCGAGTGGCACTCGCGACTGGCCCAGCGCGGCGGCTGGCTGGTGGTGGACGAGGCGTTCATGGACAACACGCCACACCTGAGTGTGGCGCCATTTGCCCATCAGGTCGGCTTGATCGTACTGCGTTCGTTCGGCAAGTTTTTCGGCCTGGCCGGTGTACGCCTGGGGTTTGTCCTGGCTGAGCGCAAGTTGCTCAAGTTGCTGGCCGAACAGGTCGGGCCGTGGGCGGTCAGCGGCCCGACGCGGGTGCTTGGCCAGGCTTGTCTGCGCGATATCGAAGGGCATGCGCGGCAACGGGCGCGCGCTGAAGCGGCCAGCCTGCGGTTGGCATCGCTGCTGGAGCATCACGGCTTCAAACCCCAGGGTGGTTGCGCCCTGTTCCAGTGGCTGATCACCGAACGCGCCGAAGCGTTGCACGAGTTCATGGCCCGGCGCGGCATTCTGCTGCGCTTGTTTGCCCACAACAGCAGTCTGCGTTTTGGCCTGCCCGCCGAGGAGGCGGACTGGGCACGCCTGACTTGTGCATTCGAAGATTTTGTCAGGGACAACGCATGACCACATTGATGGTGCAGGGGACGACATCGGATGCCGGTAAAAGCACGCTGGTGACGGCGTTTTGCCGCTGGCTCAAGCGTCAAGGCGTCGCAGTGGTGCCGTTCAAACCGCAGAACATGGCGCTCAACAGTGCGGTGACGGCCGACGGTGGCGAGATTGGTCGCGCCCAAGCGGTACAGGCCCAGGCCGCGTACCTTGAGCCGCACACGGATATGAATCCGGTGCTGCTCAAGCCCAACAGTGACACCGGGGCGCAGGTCATCATTCATGGTCGCGCCGTGACCACGATGAACGCTGTGGCCTATCACGACTACAAAGCCATCGCCATGCAGGCGGTACTGGCTTCTCACCAGCGGTTGAGCACGGCCTATAAGGTGGTAATGGTCGAAGGCGCGGGCTCGCCGGCCGAAATCAATCTGCGCGCGGGCGACATTGCCAACATGGGGTTTGCCGAAGCCGTGGATTGTCCGGTGGTGTTGATCGCCGATATCAATCGTGGCGGTGTTTTCGCACACCTGGTAGGTACCCTGGAATTGCTGTCGCCGAGCGAACAGGCGCGGGTCAAGGGCTTTGTCATCAATCGTTTTCGCGGTGACATCGCCTTGCTGCAGCCGGGCCTGGACTGGTTGGAACAACGCACCGGCAAACCGGTGATCGGCGTGCTGCCCTATGTGACCGACCTGCATCTGGAGGCCGAGGACGGCATCGATCAGCGTCAGGCCGACAAGTGCGAGCAGGTGCTCAATGTGGTGGTGCCGGTGCTGCCGCGTATCAGTAACCACACCGATTTCGATCCGCTGCGCCTGCACCCGCAAGTGAACCTGCAATTTATCGGTCCCGGCCAGGCGATTCCTTTCGCCGACCTGATCATCCTGCCCGGCTCGAAAAGCGTACGCAGCGACCTTGCGTACCTGCGAGCCAACGGTTGGGAGGCCGCGATTTCCCGGCACCTGCGTTACGGTGGAAAACTGCTGGGTATCTGCGGTGGCCTGCAGATGTTGGGAGAACAGGTGCACGATCCTTTAGGCCTTGAAGGGGCACCTGGCTCCAGTGCCGGATTGGGGTTGCTGGCGTTTGAAACTCAACTCGAAGCCGACAAGCAATTGCGCAATGTACGCGGGCGCCTGGCGCTGGAAGATGCGCACGTCAGCGGCTATGAAATCCATGCCGGTGTCACCACCGGACCGGCGCTGGAAAACGCCGCGGTGCAACTCGATGACGGTCGTTGCGATGGCGCACAAAGTGCCGACGGGCAGATTTTCGGCACCTATCTGCATGGCCTGTTCGAATCCCCCGAGGCGTGCGGTGCGCTATTGCGCTGGGCGGGTTTGGCGGATGTGCAGGCGGTCGATTACCACGGTTTGCGCGAGCGCGATATCGAGCGGTTGGCGGATCTGGTGGAGAAGCACCTTGATACGTCATTGCTGCGTGAACTCTGCGGGATATGAGCTGATGTTGAAGACGCCTTCGCGGGCAAGCCTCGCTCCTACGGGGTCGGCGGAATGCCCGCGAATAGACCGATCATGTGGTCCGTAGGAGCGAGGCTCGCCCGCGAAGAGGCCGGTCATGCGATCTGTAGGAGCGAGGCTTGCCCGCGATGAGGCCCGTCGTCCGAATGAAGATGTTAAGGAATGAACCATGCTGCAACTGATCCTCGGCGGCGCCCGTTCCGGCAAAAGCCGCCTGGCTGAAAAACTGGCGACAGACAGCCGGTTACCGGTGACCTACATCGCCACCAGCCAGCCTCTGGACGGTGAAATGAACGAACGGGTTGCCCATCACCGCGCCCGGCGTCCGGCCGAATGGGCGTTGATCGAAGAGCCGTTGCAACTGGCCCGCGTGCTGCGTGAAAACGCCCGTGTCGATCATTGTCTTCTGGTGGATTGCCTGACGTTGTGGCTGACCAATCTGCTGATGCTCGAAGACGCCGGGCGCCTGAGCGCCGAACGCGATGCCCTGCTGGACTGCCTGGCTGCATTGCCGGGTGAAATCATTTTTGTCAGCAACGAGACCGGAATGGGTGTCGTGCCGCTGGGCGAATTGACTCGCCGCTATGTCGATGAAGCCGGTTGGCTGCATCAAGCTCTGGCCGAGCGTTGTCAGCGAGTCGTCCTGACCGTTGCCGGCCTGCCCCTGACTCTCAAAGGAGACGCGTTATGAATCCATCCTGGTGGTTGAACCCGTGTCGGCCTGTCGATACGCAAGTGGTCGAGCAGGCGCAGGCGCGCCAGCAACAACTGACCAAACCGGCAGGCTCGCTTGGCCAGCTCGAGTCGGTGGCGGTGCAGCTGGCGGGATTGCAGGGGCAGGTCAAGCCGAGTCTGGAGCAATTGTGGATCGCGATTTTCGCCGGTGATCATGGCGTGGTGGCCGAAGGCGTTTCGGCATTCCCCCAGGAAGTCACCGGGCAGATGCTGCACAACTTCGTCAATGGCGGCGCGGCGATCAGCGTACTGGCGCGCCAGCTCGGCGCGCAGCTTGAAGTCGTGGACCTGGGAACGGTGACGCCCTCGTTGAACCTGCCGGGTGTTCGTCACCTTAACGTCGGCCCGGGCACGGCGAATTTCGTGCAGGGACCGGCGATGACCCCGGCGCAGGGCGAGCAGGCCTTGCAGGCTGGTCGCGACAGCGTACTGCGGGCGAATGCGGCCGGCGCCCGGTTGTTCATCGGCGGCGAAATGGGCATCGGCAACACCACGGCCGCCAGCGCGCTGGCCTGTGCCTTGCTCGACTGCCCGGTGGAGCACCTGACCGGACCGGGTACCGGGTTGAATGCGGCGGGTGTCAGCCATAAGGCGCGCGTCATTGAGCGCGCTCTGGCCTTGCATGGCGCTCAGCGTGGCGATGCGTTACAGACGCTGTTCAACCTTGGCGGTTTTGAGATCGCGGCACTGGTTGGCGCCTTTCTGGCCTGTGCCCAGGAAGGTGTCGCGGTGCTGGTCGATGGCTTCATTTGCAGCGTCGCGGCGCTGGTGGCGGTGCGCCTGAATCCTGACTGCCGGCAATGGCTGCTGTTCGGCCATCGGGGCGCCGAACCAGGGCACCGGCATGTACTGGAAACCCTGGAGGCACAGCCGTTGCTCGATCTCGGCCTGCGTCTGGGCGAGGGCAGCGGTGCGGCGTTGGCTGTGCCGTTGTTGCGTTTGGCGTGTGACCTGCACGGGCAGATGGCGACCTTCGCCGAAGCTGCAGTGGCGGACCGCCCGGCATGACTTTGCGCCTGGATCTGCTGCGCCATGGCGAGACCGAGATCGGTGGCGGCTTGCGCGGCAGTCTCGATGATGCGCTGACGGACAAGGGTTGGCAGCAGATGCGTGCAGCCGTGGTGGAGCAGGGGCCTTGGGACCGTTTGATCAGCTCGCCATTGCAGCGCTGTGCGCTGTTCGCGCGGGAGCTCGCCGCGCAATTGAACCTGCCGGTCGAAATGGATGGGGACCTGCAGGAACTGCATTTCGGCCAGTGGGAAGGGCAAAGTGCTGCGGCATTGATGGAGACCGATGCCGAGGCGCTGGGGTTGTTCTGGGCCGACCCCTATGCGTTCACGCCGCCTCAAGGTGAGCCGGTGGAGGCGTTTTCCAGGCGGGTGCTGGCGGCAGTGGCGCGTTTGCAGGCAGCGTATGCAGGCGAACGCCTTTTGTTGATCAGCCATGGTGGCGTCATGCGTTTGTTGCTGGCTCAGGCACGCGGCTTGCCCCGTGAGCAATTGCTCAATGTCGAGGTGGGGCATGGGGCGCTGTGCTCGCTGGTGGTCGACGCCGGTGGTTTGTTAAGGGAAGTGCGCTGACATGTTGCCGTTCTGGATCGCCCTGCAATTCCTCAGCAGCCTACCCGTTCGCTTGCCCGGCATGCCAACGCCTGAGGAGTTGGGGCGGTCGTTGCTGTTTTATCCGCTGGTCGGGTTTTTGTTCGGCGTGATTCTGTGGGTGCTCAACGGGTTGTTGGCGGGCGCGCCGCTGTTTTTGCATGCCGCGTTGTTGCTGACGGTCTGGGTGTTGCTCAGCGGCGCGTTGCACCTCGATGGCCTGGCCGATAGCGCCGACGCTTGGCTCGGCGGGTTCGGTGACCGCGAGCGCACCCTGACCATCATGAAAGACCCGCGCAGCGGGCCGATTGCGGTGGTCACGCTGGCCCTGGTGTTGCTGCTGAAGTTCACTGCGCTGCTGGCGGTGATCGAGCAGCAACAGGCCATGGCATTGATCATTGTGCCGCTGCTTGGGCGCTGTGCGTTGCTGGGGCTGTTTCTGACCACGCCTTATGTGCGTCCTGGCGGTTTGGGCCAGGCGCTGGCCGATCATTTGCCCCGATCGACAGGGAAGTGGGTGTTGATGGTCGGCGCGGTGGTGTGTGTCGTGCTTGGCGGCGTGCCCGGAATCGTGGCCGTCGTGCTGTCAGTGCCGGTGTTTGTCTGGCTGCGCCAGATGATGCTGCGACGACTGGGCGGAACGACCGGTGATACGGCAGGCGCGCTGCTGGAGCTGCTGGAAGTTGCGGTGCTGGTGGGGTTGGCGTTTCTCTGAACATCCCACATCATGTAACTTGATTTAACGCAACCGCGGGTATATACACGCACCATGCTCGACTCCCAATGCTTATGTATCAATCTGCGTCGCGCCGCTCGTGGCGTCAGCAGGCATTACGACGGCGCTCTCGACGGCTTCGGGATCAACGTCGCGCAGTATTCTTTACTGTGTAACCTGCAGCGACTGGATCAACCGAGCATTTCCACCCTGGCCGAGGCCATGGGCCTGGATCGCAGCACCCTGGGGCGTAATTTGCGGGTGCTGGAAGGCGAGGGCCTGGTGACGCTGGTGGAAGGCGAGGACATGCGCAATCGCATCGTGCAGCTGACCGAGGCGGGGGCCGAGCGCTTGAAAGCCGCCTTGCCGGCCTGGGAGGCGGCGCAACAACGATTGATTGATCGCCTGGGCGCCGAAAAGCGTGAAACCTTGTTGAAGTTGCTGGACGAACTGGCCTGAGGCGGGCTTGTTCGATTTTAAGCGGGTATATACCCGCGATCGGAGAACAAAAATGACATCGATGTGGCGTACGTGCGGTTGGGTCTTGCTGGGCAGCGCCCTGATTCTTGCGTTGTCCCTAGGGGTACGGCACGGCTTCGGCCTGTTCCTGGCGCCGATGAGTGCCGAATTCGGTTGGGGGCGCGAGGTCTTCGCATTTGCCATCGCCTTGCAGAATTTGATCTGGGGGCTGGCGCAACCCTTCACTGGAGCACTGGCCGACCGTTTTGGCGCGGCGAAAGTGGTGCTGATCGGTGGCGTTCTCTACGCCTTGGGCCTGGTGTGCATGGGGCTGTCCAATTCGGCGCTGACGCTGTCCTTGAGTGCTGGCCTGCTGATCGGCATCGGCCTGTCCGGTACGTCGTTCTCGGTGATTCTCGGCGTGGTCGGGCGGGCAGTGCCGCCGGAAAAACGCAGCATGGGCATGGGGATTGCCAGTGCCGCCGGCTCATTCGGCCAGTTTGCAATGTTGCCCGGCACGCTGGGGTTGATCGGTTGGCTCGGCTGGTCGGCGGCGCTGCTGGCGTTGGGGATGCTGATCGCCCTGATCGTACCTTTGGTGAGCATGCTCAAGGACAAGCCCCTGCCGGTGCTCGGCCATGAGCAAACCTTGTCCGAAGCCCTGCGCGAGGCCTGCTCGCATTCCGGTTTCTGGCTACTGGCGTTCGGCTTTTTTGTCTGCGGTTTTCAAGTGGTCTTCATTGGTGTGCACTTGCCGGCGTACCTGGTGGATCAACACTTGCCGGCAACCGTCGGTACAACCGTCCTGGCGTTGATCGGCTTGTTCAACATCTTCGGCACCTATACGGCCGGCTGGCTGGGCGGGCGTATGTCCAAGCCGCGGTTGCTCACCGGTCTGTACCTGCTGCGGGCATTGGTGATTGTATTGTTCCTGTGGGCGCCTGTGACCACGACGTCCGCGTACCTGTTCGGCATGGCCATGGGGTTCCTGTGGCTGTCGACGGTGCCTTTGACCAACGGTACGGTCGCGACCTTGTTTGGTGTACGAAATCTGTCCATGCTCGGTGGGATCGTGTTCCTCTTCCACCAGCTCGGTTCGTTCCTCGGCGGGTGGCTGGGTGGGGTGGTATACGATCGTACCGGCAGTTATGACTTGATCTGGCAGGTTGCGATTCTGTTGAGCCTGATGGCCGCCGCCCTCAACTGGCCGGTGCGCGAGAGGCCCGTGGCACGCCTGCAAAGCCAAATGAGTGCGACATGAACAGTCTCTGGCCACGTATCACTCTGGTTACTGTTTGCGCCTTGCTGCTGGCACTTGCCTGGTGGGGCTGGCATCAGGGCGGGCTGGCCTTGATGCAGCTGGGCATGGGGGCCTGCTAGAGCGCACAGTTGCAAGGGCGCTTGCTTGCAGGCTGTGAGGGCGAGTAATTTCGGTTGTTGACGATTGCCTACAAGGAAGCACCAACATGTCGATGCGCTGGTTTGCAGTTCCCGCGTTACTGGTTGCGTTTGCCGGAATGGCCCAAGCGGCAGAGTGTCCGGAGCTTCTGCAAGGCTCGTTGCCCAAATTGCGCGCCAATGAATCCATCGACCTGTGTCAGCGCTTCGCCGGCAAACCGCTGGTGGTGGTCAATACCGCAAGCTTTTGTGGCTTCGCTCCGCAATTCAAAAGTCTCGAGGCGCTGAATCAGCGTTTCAAGGATCAAGGTCTGGAAGTCATCGGCGTACCGTCGAATGACTTCAAGCAAGAGTCCAAAGACGGCGCCGAGACGGCCAAGGTCTGCTACGTCAATTACGGTGTGACCTTCACCATGACCGAGCCACAGAGCGTTCGTGGTGCCGATGCCACACACCTGTTCAAAGTCCTTGCCGAGCAAAGCAGCGCGCCCAAGTGGAATTTCTACAAGTACGTGGTCGATCGCCAGGGCAAGGTGATCGCCAATTTCTCCAGTCTGACCAAGCCCGATGATCCGGATTTCATCGCTGCTGTGGAGAAGGCCCTGGCCTCACCACCGCTCGCTGCAAACCCTTGAACGACACTCACTAAAAAGCCCCGCCTCTGTGAAGAGAGCGGGGCTTTTTTGATTCGGGTAGCGAGTGATTCAGGCTCGCCGGGAATCATCAGAAGCGATAGGTCGCACCCACGCCGAAACCGTTCGCACTGTTTTCGTACTTGGCGTTGTAGGACTGGCCCAAGGCGTTAGCGCGGTTAACTGTGACAGATTCTTCCTTGAGGTAGGAGTAAGCCACATCAATGGTCCAATCGTCGGTTGGGTTGAAGCCTGCACCCACACTGAAGATTGTCCGGTCGCCGGTAGGAATGCGTGGCGAACGATCAGCGTTGTTGGTAGGCGACTGGTCAAAGGTCAGACCGGTACGCAGTACCCACTGCTTGTTCAACTGGTAGGAAGTACCCACGGCGTAAGCCCAGGTGTCATGCCAGTCCTGTTGCTCGGTGATGGTTCCAACGATTTGTGGGGCGAGAGCACCACCGCTGGCTGCGGTGACGCCTTCGTTGTTGACCGTGATGTCTTTCAGGCGGCTCCAGCGAGTCCAGGTAGCACCGGCATAGAGCTTCCAGGCATCGTTCAAATCTTGAGTCACGGAAAGGTCGTAGGACTCAGGGGTTTCGATCTTCAACGAGGCATCGTAACGGTTGGTTTTGAGTACCTGAGGTGGCACGCCACCACCGGCAGTCACCTCGGTGTGGCCGTCGAGCTTGTAGTTGACTTTGGAGTGATAGGTCAGGCCCACGCGAGTGGTGTCGGTGGCTTGCACCAGGACGCCTGCGGTCCAGCCCAGGGCCGTATCGTCGCCCTTGATCTTGATATTGTTGTCGCCAGTCCCGCGGATAGGGAGAGCAATGTCCGATTGCAGCTCGCCGGAAATCCGGTTGAAGGTCGGGCCAAAACCGATCGATACCTTATCGTTGAACGCGTAGCTGACGGTTGGCTGAAAAGTGACGACCTTGACTTCACTCTTGCTGCCAAAAGCGCGGCCCTGGAAGCCATTTTCGTAGTTGGTGATCAGCCCGAACGGAGCGTAGACACCGAAACCAACAGCCCATTCATCGTTGAGCTTGTTGGTATAGAAACCCATCGGGACAGTGGTGAATGGAACCATGTCGCCTTTGTTGGTTCCGCTTGAACGGCCACTGGCATCTTTGATATCGGTCGATGCGTCGATCGCGGCGATACCGCCAGTGATTTGCTGGCCTTTGAGGCGGGCCATACCGGCAGGGTTGCCAACTACTGTGCTTGCATCATCGGCAGAAGAAGATCGCCCGGCAAAACCTGTCCCCATCCCGCTGATGCTTTGTTCGTTGAGGGCAAAGCCACTTGCGAAGAGTTGGGTGGATGCCATGGCAACGGCGAGACTAATGGTCGTTTTGAGCATTACTTTTTTCATTATTAGAACTCCTGGTGATCACCGGGGCGAAAATTACCAACATTTTCGTCCCGGCGCCATAGGCTGTATCGCTTGATTTAGAGCGGTTTTGTAGGACAATCCGACCAGATTCGCGACTATTTTGCGATCTTTGGATCCAGGAGGGGTCAGCAGGCAACCTGATTCAGCGGTGAAACACAGGTTTGCCAGGCGTAGGTGAAGTCTCTCAGGCGTCCCTGGGGCTGGAAGGTCTGGCGCCAGATGCGGGCCATACCCAGCAGGTCATCTGCTTCGGGGAGCGGGGTATTCTGTTCTTCGACCAGCAGCCAGGCGATGGCCGTGGCGTAACGCAGGTTCACAGTCAATTCCAGGTGCGGGCCGCTGAGAAAGGCATGTTGGCTGGCCAGGCCGCGGACCAGGCTGGCCCGCTCGGGATCAAGCGCCAGATAGTGATCCCAGAGTGCCTGATGGCGGGGTTCGGCGATGCGGTAGAGGCCGTGTCCACGGCGGTCGTGGAGGGCGGAACCAAGGGCCGACTGGCTGGCGGCGATACCCAGCAGCAGGGCCTCGGCGGTTGCGCTATGGCGTCCCAGGTAGATCAGCGTCGGACGGATGACATAGCGGCACAGTTCGCTGGCAGCGATACCCATAAAACCCTCGAAACATTAAATGGGCGGCGATGCCTGAATGGCCTTGGCAGCGGTGGATAAACTCAGGCACGCCGGAAGCGGATAAGACCGCTTGAGTTGAAGTGTAGTGTCATATTCGCTGCGTAAAGGTCTGTTTTTAAAATATTTCCAACGTCCAGTTATAACCGTTATATCGGTTGGTGCTTAGCTGGCAGGCAGGAAACGGGAAATTTCAGGCAATAAAAAGCCCCGCCGATTGAGCGGGGCTTGACGTGTTTCAGCCTTGTCGACGTCTCAGGCGATCAGCGCCTGGCGGGTACGCTCGATCACGGCCTGCAGCGGTTCGGCGCTGGAGTATTGATCGGGGTACAGGCGCTCGCTGTGACGGGCGATGCCGTGTTCGTTGACGAGGGTGAAACTGAAGCAGCCTTTGCGGGCAGCCATGATCAGGCAGTTCATGGGTGCGAAAGCGTTGGTCAGGGTGCGGATGGCATCCTCTGCATGGATATGAGTAGACATTATGGGTGTTCCTACAAATGACACGGATAAGAACCGTGCAACGTTAAAACGTTCCAGTAACGTCGATCACCATTGACCGAACGAAGAACCCGACTGGAACAAGGCAGCCAGTTTGAAGCGCTGTATTTTTTGCGCGCTTGGGCCGGCAGGTAGGTACTTAGGAGGGCAGGCAACACATCAGGGGCAAAGGTTCTGGGCCCGGGGTGAAGATCCTGATCAATTTGCAGGTTGGTTCGGTCAGAGTAAATGAAGCTGGCAACACCCTCTGATTTCGATTCAAAGGTCGCGTTGACGAGGGATTTACCTGGAAACCATCGAGGCGGTCGATCCCGTCTTTTCAGGTCAGGGGCTTTCTTTGGAAAGGCTGACCAGGGGGATTTGTTCGACCAGAATTGACTTTCAGCTTGGTACTAACGGCGCGGATCCTAACGGATTGAGCGAAGGAATGAAAGGGGCATGGCTGAAAAAATCAGGTATTCACATTTTTGCTCAATTCGTGAATCGAGGGACCGCCCTTTATTGGCCCGCAATCCGACCGGCGGTAGCAAGGATTTATCCTTGTGCGACCAGCCTGGATCACGGGTTTGCGGGGTGTTATCCCCAGGTATGGAGGCAAAATGCGTCGAAATGGCGCAGCGATATAACCGTCGCACAGGTACTTGTGCACATAAGTTGAGCAGTCTGTCACCCCGCTGTCATCCAGCCTTCAAACGCAGTGGGTGCCTGTAACCAAAATTTAAGTCAATGAAAAACATCGCTTTTTTTAACTGGTGAAAAAATCGTCAGTTTGACTGCAGGCCCCATTCCACAGGGCTTTGCGCGGCTTCAGGGTCGGTTGTCCACTGAGTTATCCACAGCTTCTGTGGATTGTCCCGAGCGCTTGCTCTAGCACGGGCGTGCCGGGAATTTTCCAGCTTTACCTGTAAGAAAAAAAGAGTAGAGTGCTGCGCCTTCCGATCTGCCCACAGTGCAATATGAAGTTTCGTACACCATCTTCTTCCCCAACCAAAACACCTGCTGTTGCCCCGCCCAAACGCTTTTCGATGCGTGTAGCCGAGTGGCTGTTGGACAGCCCGCGACTGGGCGAGCATCCAAACGTCAAACACCTCGCTGGCCGTTTGCTCAAGCAACCGGCCCGCGAAGGTGTCGTCGCTGCGCAAAGTCGTCTTGGCCAATTGATGTGCCGCGAATGTGGAAATGCCCGGGATCGCCGGATTGGCCAGGATCTTTTGCGCCAGGCCGCACGGGCAGGGGATTTGCGTGCGCAGCGGGAGCTGGGCCTGCTCGAAGATTGAGTTGTCCAGGACTGGGCTGTCCAAGACCTGAGGCCTTGGTTAACCTTCAGGCTTTGTCTCAAAGGTGGGAATGGCTATGGCTATGGACTTGACCAGCGCATTGCTTGGTCTGGCGGGGGCTGCTCTGCCATTACTGGCATTGGCCTGGCAGCTTCAGCGCAAGACAGGCACGGCGCAGGCCGAGGTGGCGCTGCTGGAGGAACGCCTGGCCACGGCGCATCTGGCGCAGGATGGCCTGAATGCGCAACTCGAAGCCAGTCGCGATGAGGTTGCCGATCTCGGATTGGCCAATGCAGCCCGGCAAGCTGATCTGGCCGCACTGCGTCGTGAAGTCGAGCTGCTGCAAATCGAGCGCGACGATGCTCGCGATGCCGCCCATGCCTGGAGTATCGAGCGCGCCGGCAAGGAAGCCGAATTGCGCCGTCTGGATGCCCAGGCGGCTTCGCTCAACGCCGAGTTGCGTGAGCAGCAGGACAGCCACCAGCAGCGTCTCAATGACCTGCAGGGTTCGCGAGACGAGTTGCGTGCACAGTTCGCCGAACTGGCCGGAAAGATTTTCGACGAGCGCGAGCAACGTTTTGCCGAGACCAGCCAGCAACGCCTGGGGCAACTGCTCGATCCGTTGAAGGAGCGCATCCAGTCTTTTGAAAAGCGCGTTGAGGAAAGCTATCAGGCCGAAGCCCGGGAACGCTTCTCCCTGGCCAAGGAGCTGGAGCGACTGCAGCAGCTCAACTTGCGCCTGAGCGACGAAGCCACCAACCTGACTCGTGCATTGAAAGGGCAGAAAACCCAAGGGAACTGGGGCGAGCTGATTCTGGAGCGAGTGCTTGAGCACGCCGGGCTGGAGAAGGGCCGTGAGTACCAGACCCAGGTCAATCTCAAAGGCCCGGACGGCGAGCGCTTCCAGCCGGACGTGATCATCTACCTGCCCGGTGACAAACAGGTGGTGGTCGACTCCAAGGTCAGCCTCACGGCCTATCAGCAATACGTGGCGGCCGAAGACGAGGGCATCCGCCAGATCGCTATCAAGCAGCACGTGCAATCGTTGCGCAATCATGTCAAGGGCTTGGCCGGTAAGGACTACAAGCGCCTGGATGGCTTGCACAGCCTGGATTTCGTCCTGTTGTTCGTGCCGATCGAAGCGGCTTTTTCCGCCGCCTTGCAGGCCGAGCCGACGCTGTTTCAGGAAGCGTTCGACCGAAACATTGTCGTCGTCAGCCCGACCACCTTGCTGGCGACCCTGCGCGTGATCGACAGCCTGTGGAAGCAGGAGCGGCAAAGCCAGAACGCCCGGGAAATTGCCGAGCGAGCGGGTTGGCTATACGACAAGTTCGTGTTGTTTATTCAGGATCTCGATGAAGTCGGCAATCGCCTGCAGCAACTGGACAAAGCCTACAGTGCAGCGCGAAACAAACTGACGGAGGGCCGCGGAAACCTAGTCAGTCGCAGTGAGCAGCTCAAATTGCTGGGGGCACGGGCCAGCAAAAGCCTGCCGACGGACTTGCTGGAGCGGGCGATGACGGATGTGAACGGCCTGGTCGAGCTGCCGGAATAACGCAATCCCCCCTGTAGGAGCGAGGCTTGCCCGCGAACCAGACGCCGCGGTGCATCTGTCTGACCGCGTTAACGTTCTTCGCCTGTAGGAGCGAGGCTTGCCCGCGAACCGGACGCCGCGGTGTATCTGTCGCACCGCGTCATCGTTGTTCGCCCGTAGGAGCGAGGCTCGCCCGCGAACCGGATGCCGCGGTACATCTGTTGTACCGCGTTATCGTTCTTCGCCTGTAGGAGCGAGGCTTGCCCGCGAACCAGACACCGCGGTACATCTGTTGTACCGCGTTATCGTTCTTCGCCGGCAAGCCTGGCTCCTACAGGCGAACCAGACGCCGCGGTGCATCTGTCTGACCGCATTATCGCTGTTCGCCTGTAGGAGCGAGGCTTGCCCGCGAACCAGACGCCGCAGTGCATCTGTCGCACCGCGTTATCGTTGTTCGCCGGCAAGCCTGGCTCCTACAGAGGCAAATGCCGGCTCAACAGCGCCCGCAGCGCCGCCGGTTTCACGGGCTTGGCCAGGTAATCCAGGCCGGCCGCATGGACCTGGGCCATTGTCTCCGGTCGACCATCGGCGCTGATCACCACGCCGGGGACCGGCTCGCCCAGGCGGGTGCGCAACCAGGCCATCAATTCGGTCCCGGTTTCGCCGTTGTCCAAATGGAAATCCACCAGCGCCAACTGGGGCCGTACACCTTCGCCGAGCAGTGTTGCGCATTCATCGCGGTTGCGTGCGGTCCAGACCTGGCAACCCCAGCGGGTCAACAGGCTGTTCATGCCGATCAGGATGCTGTCTTCATTGTCGATGCACAGCACGTGGGCGCCGCCGAGCATTTTGCCATTGAGTTCAGCCGCTTTCGCCGGCAATGCCGCTTGCGCCCGGGCCAGAGGAACGCTGACGCTGAACACGCTGCCGCGCCCGGGCCATGAACGAACGGACAGGCTATGCCCGAGCACGCGGCACAAGCCGTCGGCAATCGCCAGGCCCAGCCCAAGGCCTTTCTCGGCGCGAGTCTGATGGCTGTCGAGGCGTTTGAACTCTTCGAAAATCACCTGCTGCTTGTCTTCCGGAATACCCGGCCCGCGGTCCCAGACCTCCAGGCACAGCTCACCCCTGCGGCGACGAACCCCCAGCAAAACCGGCCCCTTGGCGTAGCGGAAGGCGTTGGTGAGGAAGTTCTGCAGGATGCGGCGTAGCAATTTGATGTCGCTTTCGATGCGCAACGTACTGCCCCTGACGCGGAACTCCAGGCCTTGCTCCCGGGCCAGTGCCTTGAATTCGGCGCCCAGGGTGTCGAACAGCTCATTGAGCACGAACGGCTTGGTGTCCGGATTGATCTTGCCGTTTTCCAGGCGGGAAATATCCAGCAGATCGCTGATCAGGTCTTCGGCCGAACGCAGTGAGCTGTCCAGGTGTTGCACCAGTTTTTGCGCCTCATCCGACAGGCCGTCGTCCTGATGGCTCAAGGCGGCGGAAAACAGGCGGGCAGCATTTAGCGGTTGCATCAGGTCATGGCTGACGGCAGCCAGGAAGCGGGTTTTCGACTGGTTGGCCGCCTCGGCGTTTCCTTTGGCTTCGGTCAGGGCCACGTTGAGTTGCGACAGTTCATGGGTGCGCTCGGCGACTCGCTGCTCCAGCCCCTCGTTGGCTTCGGTGAGCGCCTGTTCGGCTTCGCGAAACGGGGTGATGTCGGTAAAGCTCATGACGAAGCCGCCACCGGGCATCGGGTTGCCGATCAGCTCGATGACCCGACCATTGGGGAACAGGCGCTCGGAAGTGTGGGCTCGGCCCTGGCGCATCCAGTGCAGGCGGCGGGCGACATGCACTTCGGCTTCACCGGGGCCGCACAGGCCGCGCTCGGCGTTGTGGCGAATGATGTCGGCAATCGGCCGGCCGACGCTGATCAAGCCATCCGGGTAGTTGAACAATTCCAGGTAGCGGCGGTTCCAGGCCACGAGCTTGAGCGACTGGTCGACCACGCTGATGCCCTGGGAGATGTTCTCGATGGCCCCTTGCAGCAATGCACGGTTGAACTGCAGCACCTCCGACGCTTCGTCGGCGATCCGTACCACGTCCTCCAGCTGCATCTCCCGACCTTCAATGGCGGCTTTCACCACCGCGCGCGTCGACGAGGCACCCAGTACGCCGGCCAGCAGGCGCTCGGTATGGGCAATCCACTCACCGTCGGCATTCTGGTTCGGATTGAAGCCCTTGCCCTGCCGGTACGCGAAGCGAATGAAGCTCTGGCGGGCACGCTCCTCGCCAACGAACCGGGCGGCCAGTTGCAGCAAGTCGTCGATCTGCACCGCCAGCATCGATCGGGCGCTGGGGCGCGCACTGATTTCCTGACCAATGAATCGACCGGCCTGCCAGTGTTCCGACACCCGCGTACGGGATAACACCGAGACCCAGGCAAACAGTGTGAAGTTACCGGCAAGCGACAGGACCACACCTTGAGTCAGTGGGGTGATCGGCAGGTTCAGCGGGTTACTGTGCAACCAGGCCAGGCCCGGAAAGCTGCTCAGCGACATGCCCAGGCTGTGGGCTGCGATAGGCAGAATCAAGGTGTAGAACCACAGGAACGTGCCGGTAGCGAGGCCGGCGAACACGCCGCGACGGTTGGCCTGTTTCCAGTAGAGGGCGCCGAGCATGGCGGGTGCCAGTTGCGTCACGGCAGCGAAGGCGATCTGGCCGATGGTCGCCAGGCTCGCGGTGGAACCCAGGAGGCGATAGCTGACGTAGGCCAGCAGCAGAATCACTACGATGGTCACGCGGCGCACCGAGAGCATCCACTGGCGGAACACTTCGAACGGGCGCTCGGCGTTGTTGCGGCGCAGCAGCCAGGGCAACAACATGTCATTGGAGACCATGGTCGAGAGCGCGACACTGGCCACGATCACCATGCCGGTGGCCGCCGAAGCACCGCCGATAAACGCCAGCAGCGCCAGGGCCGGGTGGGCCTGGGCCAGCGGCAGGCTGATCACAAAGGAGTCGGGCAGCACCGACTGCGGCAGCATCATCTGCCCCGCCAGGGCGATCGGCACGACGAACAGTGCAGCCAGGGCGAGGTAGGTTGGAAACACCCACTTGGCCAGGCGCAGATCCTGAGGCTCGATGTTCTCCACGACCGTCACATGGAACTGTCGCGGCAGGCAGATGATCGCCATCATTGCCACGCCTGTCTGCACCACCATCGACGGCCAGTTGATGGTTTCCCTCCAGTATTCTTCCAGGCGGGGTGCAAGCATGGCCTGGTCGAACAGGTCATCAAAACCGTTGTACAACCCGAATGTCACGTAAGCGCCGACCGCCAGGAAAGCGAACAGCTTGACCAGCGATTCGAACGCAATCGCCAGCACCATGCCGCGGTGGTGTTCGGTGGCATCGAGGTTGCGGGTACCAAAGACGATGGTAAACAGCGCCAGGACCAGTGACACCAGCAGTGCCGTGTCCTGTGCACGTACGCCCATGGCGTCGGCTCCCGCGCCGATCAGCAGGTTAACGCCCAGGACGATGCCTTTGAGTTGCAAGGCGATGTAGGGCAACACACCCACCAGGCAGATCAGCGCCACAACCACGGCCAGCGACTGGGATTTGCCATAGCGTGCGGCGATGAAGTCAGCGATAGAGGTGATGTTTTCCTGTTTGCTGATCATCACCATTTTTTGCAGCACCCACGGCGCTCCGACTAACAGCAGTATCGGTCCGAGATAGATCGGCAGGAACGACCAGAGCTGTTCGGCCGCCTGGCCGACGGCACCGAAGAATGTCCAACTGGTGCAGTACACCGCCAGCGACAGGCTGTACACCCAGGCACGCATCCGCGGCGGCAATGGCGCGCTGCGACGGTCGCCGTAAAAGGCGATGGCGAACATGATGGCCATATAGGCCAGGGCGACGGCGGCGATCAGCCCGCTGGACAGCGACATGAGAACTCCAGATAACCAGGGATACCCGGGCCTCCTGCCCGGACAGACAGTCTCGCACGATGGCAGGGGTTAGTCAGTGTCGACCAAGGTCGTGGCGTGGCGGGGTGTCGCAGGTGTGGGGTCAGCGAATCATCGGTGTTTGAGCGGACTTTTTCGCGAGCAGGCTCGCTCCCACAAAGGCATTTCGTAGACAAATCCACTGTGGGAGCGAGCCTGCTCGCGAGGGGGCCTCACTGACTCAGCGCAATATCGATCAACCGATGCAATTCCTCGACTTCCAATGGCGCCTCGGAATACAGAATGCGGAACACGATAGGCGCCGCCACCAGGTTGATCAGCCGATCGATACCCGGATTGGGCTCATCGGGGTAGCGATCCAGAATGATCTGCATTTGCCCGCCAATGATCGTCGCGCAATAGCTTTGCTTCAGGCTTGACTGCACATCCAGCAGCATATTGCGACCTGGGGCGGAGCTCATTTCATCCAGGTATTGTTCCGCCCAGGCCCGGATATCCCCCGACAGACTGCCGGTGTTGGCCGACCCGGTTTCCGGCTGCATGCGGGCGAGGGCGACGTCCGCCAGCAATGCCGATAAATCCCCCCAGCGCCGATAGATGGTCGAGGGCGTGACCCCGGCGCGTGCGGCGATCTGCGGCACGGTCACACTGGAGCGGTCTTGCTCTTCGAGCAGTTCACGCACGGCGGCATGGATCGATTCCTGCACTCGGGCGCTTCGGCCACCGGGACGTAATGATGGTGTGGTCATTTTCTGCATCCTGTATTGCGCCGGAGTCTGTTGCGATGAAACTCCGGTATTGAAAGCCATGTTTCGGACCTTAACACAAAGAATTTGCTTTAAGCACAATCGAGGCGCACACTCCGCAAAAGCAAAAAATTAGCTTTTATGGAGTGTGCCCATGTCCAGTTCTCGTTCAAACCGCGCAAGCCTGTGGTTCCTGGCAATCACCTTGCTCAGTTTTCTGGCGGCGTCCACAGCGCCGACCCCCTTGTATCAGCTGTACCAGGAACAACTGCATTTCTCGGCAGCCGTTCTGACCCTGATCTTCGGTGTGTATGCGCTCAGCTTGCTCGCTGCGCTGCTGACGGTGGGTTCGCTCTCGGATTACCTGGGGCGCAAACCGGTGATTTTCACGGCCGTCGTGCTGAATATTCTGGCGATGCTGCTGTTTATCTATGCCGACAGCGTTGCCTGGTTGATCGGTGCCCGCGTGCTGCAAGGGTTCGCCACAGGCATGGCGACCGCCGTACTGAGCGCAACGCTGCTCGATACTGACCGCCAGCAGGGGCCACTGATCAATAGTGTGGCGCCGTTGCTGGGCATGGCGCTGGGGGCGCTGGGTTGCGGGGTGCTGGCCGAATATGCACCGGCGCCGTTGCACTTGACCTACTGGCTGCTGCTGGTCTTGTTTGTGCTGCAGGCTTTGTATGTCTGGCGTCTGCCGGAAAGTGTCTCGCCGCAGTCCGGCGCGTGGGCATCGTTGCGACCGACTTTGCATGTGCCGGTTCAGGCGCGTGCCACCCTGTGGCGGGTACTGCCGCTCAATACCGCGACCTGGGCCCTCGGCGGTTTCTTCGCCTCCCTGGCGCCGTCGTTGGTGCGCACGGCCACCGGTTCCACTTCGAACCTGATTGGCGGGGCGACCGTCGCCGCGTTGACAGTGACAGGGGCATTGATGATCTACACCCTGCGCAATCGCCCGGCCGCCAGATCGTTGCAGATCGGGGCCAATCTGTTGCCGATGGGTGTCATCCTGATTCTGCTGGGTGTGCACGGTGCCAGTTTGCCGCTGTTCTTCCTCGGTACGCTGATCGCCGGCTGTGGCTTCGGTTCCGGTTTCCTCGGTGCGGTGCGCAGCCTCGTGCCGCTGGCCTTGCCCCATGAGCGGGCCGGGTTGATGTCGGCTTACTACGCGCTCAGTTACCTGGCGTTCTGCTTGCCTTCGCTGGTCGCCGGAAGCGTGACCCACACATACGGTCTGGTCAGCACAACGGATGGTTACGCTGCGGCGTTGGTCGTCCTTTCGCTCAGTGCCTTGTTCGTGTTGTTGCGCCAGCGCAATAAAGAGGCTTGCTGTGTTTCGGGTCAGTCATAAAGGAAGCGGCGCCCTCGAAGGCGCCGCTTTTTCGTCAGGCTCAATCAGATTTGTGCAAAACCGCCATCTACAAACAATTCGATTCCATTGATAAAGCTGCTGTTGTCGGAGGCAAGAAACACCGCTGCCTGGCCGATTTCAGTTGGCGTACCGAGGCGCCCCATCGGCACTTGGCTCGCCAGATGATCGAGCAACCCCTGCTGATGTTCCGCTGGAACAAGGTCCGTCAGGCCGGGTGTGTGAATCGGGCCGGGGCTGATGACATTGACGCGAATCCTGCGCGCCTTCAGGTCAAGCAACCACGAGCGGGCAAAGTTACGCACGGCCGCTTTGCTGGCGCTGTATACGCTGAAATTTTCCGTGCCCTTGATGGCGGTGGTCGAGGCGGTAAGGATGACGGAACCGCCGTCCTTGAGCAGCGGCAAGGACTTCTGCACGGTGAACAGCGCGCCTTTGACGTTGACGCTGAAAATCCGGTCGAAGTGTTCTTCGGTAATTGCGCCAAGCGGCAGCATGTCGCCGCCACCGGCGTTGGCGAACACGATGTCCAGATGGCCGGCCTTGGCTTTGATCGTGTCGAAAATCCGGTCCAGATCCTTCAGGTTCGACACATCGCCCTGTATGCCTGTGACGTTGTGGCCGATGCTGTCGACCGCGGCATCCAGTTCGGCCTGACGGCGGCCGGTGATAAACACGATGGCGCCCTGATCAACGAAGGCTTGGGCAGAGGCCAGGCCGATGCCTGTGGTGCCGCCGGTAATCAGTGCGACTTTGCCTTTAAGAGTGCTGTTCATGAGAAGAATCTCCGGTGAGTAGTGTGGGACATTGCTAGCGTGGTTGTGCGCTGTTGATGCCACTCTATGCCGATGGATTCGGTAGAAAAATCGCCTCAATAGGTTTTGTTTGTGCATGGTTGTGGATAATACTCGGGGCACGTCCCTCTAAGGTTGTGCACCATGAATCAACTGCTGGCCATGCGTGTCTTTGCCCGTGTCGTGCAGGCGCAGTCTTTTACAAAGGCCGCCGACTCCCTGAACTTGCCGAAAACTTCCGTCAGTAAACTGGTGGCCGAACTGGAGGAGCATCTCGGTGTGCGTTTGCTGCAACGCACCACCCGCCGACTGACAGTCACGGCAGACGGCATGGCCTACTACGAACGCGCGTTGCAACTGATGGTCGAGTTGGATGATCTGGATAACAGTTTCGCCAGTGCGCAGGGGCATCCACGGGGACGTGTCAGTGTCGATGTCGGCGGCTCGGTGGCCAGTATGCTGATCATTCCAGCCCTTGCGGATTTCTATGCGCGCTACCCGGATATCCAGATCGACCTGGGGGTCAGCGATCGGTCGGTGGACCTGATCAAAGAGAATGTGGATTGCGTCGTACGCGGTGGCCCATTGACCGAGTTGTCCCTGGCGGCACGTCCGTTGGGGCTGTCGTCCTGGACCACATGCGCAACTCCGGATTATCTGGCGCGTTTCGGTCAACCGAATGACCCTCGGGACCTGGAAAAACATCACCGCATGGTCAGCTACCACTCGGCGCACACAGGGCGGGTGATGCCTGCTCGTTTTGAGCGCAATGGCGAGAAAATCGAGCTTGGCGGGCGCGGCATCATGAGTGTCAACGAGAGCAATGCGCACCTAGCAGCGGGGCTTGCAGGCGTCGGAGTGATCCACACATTCACCTACACCGTCAGGCCCTATATAGAGCGTGGGGAGTTGGTGCCGATTCTTCAGGATTGGCAACCGCCGCGTTACCCATTCCACGTGCTGTATCCACCCAACCGGCATTTGAGTAATCGGGTCCGCGTTTTTGTCGATTGGCTGGTGGAGTTGTTTGCCACGATGCGTTGAAGGTATATATCTTTAAAATCGATAACATATAGAGAAATTACCCGTTATATCGATATTCTATTCGGATCTATGATGGGCTCCACCTCACCAGAGGACAGGAGTTCGCCATGACATGCCCTAACACTGCCAATCCCGGCATCAAGCCTTTCAGCCACTTGCAGCACCCGCGCGAAGTGATCCGCCAGTTCACCCCCAACTGGTTCGCGGCCACCATGGGCACGGGTGTACTGGCGCTGGCGCTGGCGCAATTGCCCGTCGCCAGCCCGGCCTTGCATGCCTTTGCCGAAGGCCTGTGGCTATTCAACATCGTTCTCTTTCTGTTGTTCACAGCCTTGTATGCGGCGCGCTGGTTGCTGTTTTTCGACGAGGCACGACGGATTTTCGGCCACTCCACGGTCTCGATGTTCTTCGGCACCATTCCTATGGGCCTGGCGACCATCATCAACGGCTTTCTGGTGTTTGGTTTGCCGCGCTGGGGTGACGGAGTGATCGCGTTGGCCGAAACGCTGTGGTGGCTGGATGTGGCGATGTCCCTGGCGTGCGGGGTGCTGATTCCCTACATGATGTTCACCCGCCAGGAACACAGCATCGATCAGATGACGGCGGTGTGGTTGTTGCCGGTGGTGGCGGCGGAAGTGGCAGCGGCCAGCGGTGGTTTGCTGGCTCCGCACCTGGCCGATGCCCATTCGCAACTGGTGATGCTGGTGACCAGCTATGTACTGTGGGCATTTTCCCTGCCGGTGGCGTTCAGCATCCTGACCATACTGCTGCTGCGCATGGCGCTGCATAAATTGCCCCATGAAAACATGGCCGCTTCCAGCTGGCTGGCCCTGGGGCCGATCGGGACCGGCGCACTGGGCATGTTGTTGCTGGGGGCGGATGCTCCGGCGATCTTTACTGCCAACGGCTTTGCGGGGATGGGTGAAATCGCCTCTGGCCTGGGGCTGGTCGCCGGCATCACTTTGTGGGGTTTTGGCTTGTGGTGGATGCTCATGGCGGTGCTGATCACCTTGCGCTATCTGCGTGCGGGTATTCCTTTCAATCTCGGCTGGTGGGGTTTCACGTTCCCGTTGGGCGTCTATTCTCTGGCAACGTTGAAACTGGCCAGTACCCTGAACCTGACGTTCTTCAGTGTTTTCGGCTGTGTGCTGGTGAGTTTGCTGGCGGTGATGTGGCTGATTGTCGCCAAGCGCACCTTGCAAGGCGCGTGGCGGGGTGAGCTGTTTGTCTCGCCCTGCATTGCAGGCTTGAAGAAATGACGGGCAAAGTTTAGGTAATGTGTGGCCCGGATCGTTGTTCGACACTCCAATGACAATACCCAGGCCACTCCTTATCTAAAAACCAGGGACACACGGAAGATGAGTCATCCCTCACAGTTCACCTTGCTGCGCACCCGGCGATTCCTGCCATTCTTCGTGACCCAGTCCCTCGGGGCGTTCAACGACAACATCTTCAAGCAGTCATTGATCCTCGCCATTTTGTACAAGCTCGCGATCGAGGGTGACCGTTCGATCTGGGTCAACCTGTGTGCGCTGCTGTTCATCCTGCCGTTCTTTCTGTTCTCGGCGCTGGCCGGGCAATTCGGCGAAAAGTTCGCCAAGGACGCGCTGATCCGCCTGATCAAGCTCGGGGAAATCGCCATCATGGCGGTCGGCGCGGTCGGCTTCATGTTCGATCACTTGTCATTGATGCTGGTGGCGCTGTTCGCCATGGGCACGCACTCAGCACTGTTCGGGCCGGTGAAATACTCGATCCTGCCCCAGGCCCTGCGCGAGGATGAGCTGGTCGGCGGCAACGGCCTGGTGGAAATGGGCACGTTCCTGGCGATTCTGGCCGGCACCATCGGTGCGGGCATCATGATGTCGACCACGCATTACGCGCCGGTCGTTTCCACCGCCATCATTGGCATCGCGGTGCTCGGCTATCTGGCCAGCCGCGGTATTCCGCGAGCCGCGGCAGCCTCGCCGAAAATGCGCCTGAACTGGAACATTTTCAGTCAGTCCTGGGCCACGCTGAAACTGGGCCTTGGGCAAACGCCGGCGGTATCGCGTTCGATTGTCGGCAACTCGTGGTTCTGGTTCGTCGGGGCGATTTATCTGACGCAGATCCCGGCGTATGCCAAGGAATGGATGCATGGCGACGAAACGGTGGTGACGCTGATCCTGACGGTGTTCTCGGTCGGTATCGCCGCAGGTTCGATGCTGTGTGAACGGCTCTCCGGGCGCAAAGTCGAAATCGGCCTGGTGCCGTTCGGCTCGTTCGGCCTGACCGTGTTCGGGCTGTTGTTGTGGTGGCATTCCGGCGGGATTCCGGACAGCGCTGCGGGCCATGGCTGGATCGGCATTCTCGGTTTCGGCCACACCTGGCTGGTGTTGATCGACATCCTCGGCCTGGGGGTGTTCGGTGGCTTTTACATCGTGCCGCTGTACGCGCTGATCCAGTCGCGCACCGCCGAAAACGAGCGGGCGCGGGTCATTGCCGCCAACAACATTCTCAATGCGTTGTTCATGGTGGTCTCGGCCATTGTCTCGATCATCCTGTTGAGCATCGCCAAGCTGTCGATCCCGCAGCTCTTTCTGGTGGTGTCATTGCTGAACATCGGCGTCAACGCCTACATCTTCAAGATCGTCCCCGAGTTCACCATGCGTTTCATGATCTGGCTGCTCAGCCATTCCATGTACCGTGTGGAGCATCGCAACCTCGACCTGATTCCCGATGAAGGCGCGGCGTTGCTGGTGTGCAACCATGTTTCCTTCGTCGATGCCTTGTTGATTGGTGGTGCGGTGCGTCGGCCGATTCGCTTCGTGATGTACTACAAGATCTACAACCTGCCGGTACTGAACTTTATCTTTCGCACTGCCGGGACGATTCCGATTGCAGGACGTCAGGAAGACATCCAGATCTACGAAAAGGCTTTCACGCGTATTGCCCGTTATCTGAAGGATGGCGAGTTGGTGTGCATCTTTCCTGAAGGAAAACTGACGGCCAATGGCGAGATCGACGAGTTCAAGGGCGGGTTGACGCGGATTCTCGAAGAAACGCCGGTGCCGGTGATTCCGCTGGCCTTGCAGGGGTTGTGGGGCAGTTTCTTCAGCCGCGATCCCGGCAAGGGGCTGTTTCGCCGGTTGTGGTCGCGGGTGACGTTGGTGGCAGGGCCTGCGGTGGCGGTCGAGGCGGCGCAGCCTGCGAAGTTGCAACGGTTGGTAGGGGATCTGCGCGGGACAGTCAGGTAACGGTTGCCGGTTGTGGCCTCATCGCGAGCAGGCTCGCTCCCACAGAGGGGGTTGCGTCGTCTATCAATCCCATGTGGGAGCGAGCCTGCTCGCGATGGCGCCAGTGGCTTAAGCGCTGACCTTGAGGCCAATCAATCCGCTGACGATCAACGCCACACTGGCCAGTCGCACCAAGGCCATGGACTCACCAAACAGAATAATGCCGGCGATGACCGTGCCGACCGCCCCGACACCGGTCCAGATCGCATAGGCCGTGCCCAGTGGCAACTCCTTCATGGCCAGGCCCAGCAGACCAAGGCTGATGGCCATGGCCGCAACGGTCAGGGCAGTGGGGAGTGGTCGGCTGAAACCGTCGGTGTACTTCAGGCCTACGGCCCAGCCGACTTCGAACAGTCCGGCGAAAAACAGAATGATCCAGGACATTGCAGACCTCCATCGTTTGACGGGGTCGTCCCCAGAATAATGACTCGATCGAGCCGCAGGGTCGTCCCCGCGTTGCGCGATATGGTGCCCAGCATTAATCCGGGGAGCAAGTGTTCAGCTCAGTCGGTGGCCTGCAGAGCCGAATTGTTGCGGTCCTGCTTGTCGCTCATGCGTCGGAAATAGGTCGACAGTAACGCCCCGGAAATGTTGTGCCAGACGCTGAACAACGCGCTCGGTACCGCCGCCAATGGCGAAAAGTGCGCACTGGCCAAAGCGGCTCCCAGCCCGGAGTTTTGCATGCCGACTTCCAGCGCCAGGGATTTGCGTTGGGCCAACGGCAGTCTGAACAGGCGGCCGGTGAAGTAGCCCAGCAGAAAGCCGAAGCTGTTGTGCAGCATGACGACCGCCATGATCAGCAGGCCGGATTCGGCAATCTTCGCCTGGCTGGCGGCAACCACGGCCGCGACGATGATGACGATGCTCACCACCGACACCAGCGGCAACACATCGACCGCGTGACGAACCCGTGCGCCGAGCAAGCGTTGCGCGACCACACCAAGGACGATCGGCAGCAACACCACTTGCAGGATCGACCAGAACAGCTCCATGAACGAGACCGGCAGCCACGCCGATGCCAGCAACCAGATCAGCGCAGGCGTCAGCAGCGGGGCGAGGAGGGTGGTGACGGCGGCAATGGCCACCGACAAGGCCAGATCTCCGCGGGCCAGCCAGGTCATCACATTGGAGGAGGTGCCACTCGGGCAGCAGCCGACCAGAATCACCCCCACGGCAATCTCCGGCGGCAATTGGAAGGCCTGGCAGAGCAACCAGGCCACGCCGGGCATGATCACGAAATGCGCGACCACGCCCAGGGCCACGCGCCAGGGATGGCGGGCGACTTCGGCAAAATCGTCGAGTTTGAGCGTCAGGCCCATGCCGAACATCACCACACCCAGCAAAGGCACAATGGCGCTTTTGAGGCCGATGAACCAAACCGGTTGCAGGAACGCCAGGACGGCGAAAATCAGAACCCAGTAAGCGAAGGTGTTGCCGACAAAACGGCTCAGTGCTGCCAATGCACGCATGGCTTGATCCTTGTTATTAGACACGCAACATAAAACTGTGGGAGCGAGCCTGCTCGCGATGACGGTTTTACATTCAACGTTGATGTTGAATTTTATGGCCTCATCGCGAGCAGGCTCGCTCCCACAGGGGAGGGGCATCGACTGATTTAGATACCCTGCGGTATCTCCTCGCCACCCAGCGCCTCAACCAGCGCCGGCAGGAAATCACCGAAAGTCAGCATCATCAGGGTGAAGCTGGCGTCCAGTTGGCCGAGGGCTTCGTCGCCACCATCCTGTTCGGCCTGGTCTTGCAGCAGGTCTTCGAACTTCAGGCGCTTGACCACCATTTTGTCGTCGAGCACGAAAGACAGTTTGTCCTGCCAGGCCAGCGACAGTTGAGTGACCACTTTGCCGGTGCTCAAGTGCAGCTGGATTTCTTCGCTGGTCAGGTCCTGGCGCTTGCAACGTACGATGCCACCCTCTTCGTGGGTGTCGCGCAGTTCACATTCGTCCAGCACGAAAAAGTCGGCGGCGGCTTGCTGGGTGGTGACCCATTCGGTCATGGTCGCGGTCGGAGACATCTTCACCGTCAGCGGACGCACCGGCAGGGTGCCGATCACTTCGCGCAAGGTGGACAGCAGGTCTTCCGCGCGTTTCGGGCTGGCCGAGTTGACCAGAATCAGGCCCTGTTTCGGCGCGATGGCGGCGAAGGTCGACGAGCGGCGGATAAAGGCACGAGGCAGGAAAGCCTGGATGATTTCATCCTTGATCTGGTCGCGTTCCTTTTTATAGACCTTGCGCATTTGTTGCGCTTCGATCTCTTCAACCTTCTCCTTTACCGCGTCACGCACCACGCTACCGGGCAGGATACGTTCTTCCTTGCGCGCGCTGATCAGCAGGAAGTCACCGCTGACATGCACCAATGGCGCATCTTCGCCCTTGCCGAACGGGGCGACGAAACCGTAGGTGGTCAACTCCTGGCTTGCACATGGGCGCGCCAGTTTGGTGGCCAGTGCAGTTTCCAACGCCTCGGCATCAACAGGCAGATCTTGGGTCAGGCGATAGATAAGCAGGTTTTTGAACCACATGGGGTGAGTCTCTCCTTATTTACAAAGTGGGGCATTATTGTCTTCGCGATGCCATAGGCCAACCCTTCTCTAAGCCTTTGGAAGGCATGAAAAAATTAATTGAAAAAGTGCTTGCCAGAGGTAGGGTCGCTCCGTAGAATGCGCGCCACACCGAACGTGAAGGGTGATTAGCTCAGCTGGGAGAGCGTCTGCCTTACAAGCAGAATGTCGGCGGTTCGATCCCGTCATCACCCACCATTCGCATTCAGTGTTACGCGCAGCGGTAGTTCAGTCGGTTAGAATACCGGCCTGTCACGCCGGGGGTCGCGGGTTCGAGTCCCGTCCGCTGCGCCATATTCGGTTACCTGGAATACTGAACGCCAGGTCACCACGGAAAAGCCCGCTGATGCGGGTTTTTTTCTGCCTGAAGTTTGTACGTTGTACCTGCGGGATGTGTCGTTTCACCGGTTTTCAGATTTTCTTGAAAAAAACTTCAATTAAATCAACACATTACGAAAACTTGTGGCATAATGCGCCCCGTAACGAAGCGAAGGGTGATTAGCTCAGCTGGGAGAGCGTCTGCCTGGCGGGCAGAATGTCGGGGGTGCGATGGC
>NZ_JBNNVQ010000052.1:0-39834 GCF_050280625.1 Pseudomonas sp. NPDC089569 | reverse complement strand
TGGCCCTGAACGCGGCCATTGAAGCGGCGCGTGCCGGTGAGGCCGGCCGTGGCTTTGCGGTGGTAGCGGACGAAGTTCGCGCACTGACCTTGATTGCGCATTAGAACGCAGAACGCTCTCAACCCTGAAAAGGTCGTTTTATGACGAAATGGCTGCTAGCTGCCGGAGTCTTGATGCCGCTTTACAGCGCTCAGGCTACACAGGATCCGGAAGCTGTGTACAACCGTGTTTGTGGTGCCTGTCATTCCGGCCAACTACCCATGGCGCCCCAACGAGGCGATCAGCTTGCATGGACGCCGAGATTGGCCAAAGGTATGGAGACGCTGGTGCAACACGTAACCCAGGGTTTCAAGGCGATGCCGCCGCGTGGTTTGTGCATGGACTGCAGTGCCGAGGATTACCGAGCCATCATCCAGTGGATGAGCGAGTAAACCCGGTCCATAACTCTTAACCCTTAGCCGTAGTTGGATTAGCTGATGAACAAATTGATCGTGAGTCTGCTGTTGACCGTGGGAATCTCCGGCATTGCCCATGCTGCAGGTGAGCCAGTGAAGCCTGGTGACGCCGCCGCAGGCCAGGCAAAAGCCGCCGTTTGTGGCGCCTGCCATGGCCCGGATGGCAACAGCATGGCGCCAAACTTTCCGAAACTGGCAGGCCAGGGCGAACGCTACCTGACCAAGCAGTTGCACGACATCAAGTCGGGCAAGCGCACCGTTCTGGAAATGACCGGCCTGCTGACCAACCTGAGCGACCAGGACCTGGCGGACATCGCCGCCTACTTCGCCAGCCAGAAAGGCAGCGTCGGCGCCGCCGACCCGAAAGTCGTGGCTCGCGGTGAAGCCCTGTTCCGTGGCGGTGACCTGGCCAAGGGCCTGCCGGCCTGCACCGGCTGCCACTCGCCAAATGGCGCAGGCAATGCCGCCGCCGGCTTCCCGCACCTGGGTGGCCAACACGCTCAATACATCGCCAAGCAACTGACCGAATTCCGCAAGGAAGAAGGCGGCCGCACCAACGATGGCGACACCAAGACCATGCAGACCATCGCCAAACGACTGAGCGACGAAGATATCGCCGCCGTGTCCAGCTACATTCAGGGCCTGCACTAAGGCCGGTGAATCGGGCGTCGTACCAGGCATGCCTCGCCTGCAACGTTAACGCTCGATTAATCCGTCGCGGCAAGTATAAAAAGGGTGGCTTTGGCCGCCCTTTTTTGTGGCCGCTGCCGTTACACTACAGAACTCAGGCCCGCCATGATCTGTCTGAAAGCAGCTCGAGCGAGGCGATAAATTTGTCCAGGAGTAAAGCATGCGTAATCTGATCATCAGCGCCGCATTCGTCGCTGCCAGCCTGTTCGGCATGACTGCCCAGGCTGCCGAAGCCCCCGCCGCCCCTTATGTCGAACTGGCCAATCCGGTTCCGGTTGCGGTCCCGGGCAAGATCGAAGTGGTGGAGCTGTTCTGGTACGGCTGCCCGCACTGCTACCACTTCGAACCGACGATCAATCCATGGATCGAAAAGCTGCCATCGGATGTGAACTTCAAGCGTATTCCGGCCATGTTCGGCGGTCCTTGGGATGCTCATGGCCAGATGTTCCTGACCCTCGAATCCATGGGGGTCGAGCATAAGGTGCATGCTGCTGTATTCAAGGCCATTCAGGAAGAACACAAAAAACTGACCACTCCGGACGAAATGGCCGACTTCCTGGCTACCCAGGGTGTCGACAAGGACAAGTTCCTGGCCACCTTCAATTCCTTCGCGATCAAGGGCCAGGTCCAGCAAGCCAAGGATCTCGCCAAGAAATACGAGATCTCGGGCGTTCCAACAATGATCGTCAACGGCAAGTACCGTTTCGACGTGGGCTCTGCCGGCGGTGCCGATCAGGCCCTGCAACTGGCCGACCAACTGATCGACAAAGAGCGAGCGGCTAAAAAGGCTGCTGCCAACTAAGCGCGGGACCCCTGCCATGCGCCGCTGGAGTACTGAACGCGTCGTTGGCCTGCATGATCCGCGGGTCAACGAACATCATCTGGCATCGACGGGCCTGCCCGAAGACAGCCGTTTGCGCTTGCTCAGTTTCAACATCCAGGTCGGCATCAGCACCGAACGCTATCGGCATTACCTGACCCGCGGCTGGCAACACTTGTTGCCTCACCCCGGGCGCGCCGGAAACCTGCAAAAAATTGGCAACCTGCTGGGCGACTTCGATCTGGTCGCCTTGCAGGAAGCCGACGGCGGCAGTCTGAGATCGGGCTACGTCAATCAAGTCGAACACCTGGCCCAACTCGGCGCCTTCCCTTACTGGTACCAGCAGCTCAATCGCAATCTCGGGCATCTCGGCCAGCACAGCAATGGCGTGCTCAGTCGCCTGCGCCCCTGGTTGATCGAAGATCATCCGCTGCCCGGCCCCAAAGGACGTGGAGCGATTCTTCTGCGCTTCGGCGAAGGCCCGGAAGCACTGGTGGTGGTCATGATGCACCTGGCGCTGGGTGCGCGAACCCGCAGCATGCAACTGGCCTACATCCGCGAGTTGATTGGCGGCTACAAACACCAGGTGCTGATGGGGGATATGAACACCCATGCCAGCGACCTGCTGCAACACTCACCCTTGCGTGATCTGGGCCTGCTTGCGCCGCAACTGGAGGCGACATTCCCCAGTTGGCGCCCGCAGCGCTGCCTGGACCACATACTGCTGAGCCCGACCCTGACGCTGGAAAAGGTCGAGGTACTGGCACAACCCATTTCCGATCACCTGCCGGTCGCGGTAGAGATTCGTCTGCCGGGTTCGCTCACGGCCGATGCATTGCCCGCGTTGAGTCCGGACCTTCGCGGAAGCCCTGAATGAGCGACGAAGCACAGCGCTGGAAAGAGAAATACCTCAAAAGCATCGAACAACAGGAAAAGCTCGAACGTCGCTGGGATGCCCGCCTCGACTTGCTCCGACGCGGACTGGTGCGCAGCACACTGGCAGCCGAGGGCACCGATCGCGCCGTTGACCAATGCATGAAGGAAATGCGCGAAGTCGTACGCACCGACGATATGGACGCAGCCCTGGCCAACCTGCTTCCCCGCCTTGAAAAAGCCGTGCTCGATTCTGAGCAACGCCGGGAAACCCGAGTGAATCAGACTGGCGCCGCGTTGACCGCGCTGGTCACCCAACTGCAAACATTGCCGTTGCCCCGGGAGGTCAGTCGACCCCTGAAGAAATTCGCCAAACATCTGGACAGTCGTGTCAGCCAGGCCCGCGAAATTCCATTGCTGCTCAGCGAATTGAGCGGCTTGCAGGGCAAGGCCTTGAGCCAATTGGAAACACCGGCAGAACCCGATCGCCCAAGCCTGTTGCAGCGACTGTTCGGGCATCGGGACGCCGAAGAAGCGATTATCCAGATTCCGCCTGCTGCCGAGCATGCCCCGGGTACCGCGACTGGCGAGGCCGTTTCAGCGCTGGCTGACAAGGCTTCGCCAGCCAACATCGAGATCGAACCCGTTGTCGATGAGGTGCTTGAAGACGCTGCGGGCGAGGAGCCACAAACGCCCCAGGCAGCATCCGATAGCCCACAGCCTTCTTCGCCAACGCTTGAGCCGCAACAAGCGCCCACGCCGCTTGCTGAAGAACAGGTTCCAACGGTTCAGATTGCCGAAGCACCTGAGCCTCACCTCGAACCGGACATCAACCCTGACGAGCTGACGCCTGCGGAGCTTCCAGAACCCCTGCCACCGACTTCGGTACTGACCCACGAGCACCCGGAACAGTCCGAACATGACATGCTCTACGCGCTACCGGACTCGCCCGAGCCTTCCTACAGCTCGGTGGCCAAACACATCGAGGACACCTTGCTGGGCCTGCTCGACGACCTGGCGCTACCGGAACGTCACCGCCCGCAAGCCGAGTCGATGCGTGATCGCCTGAAAAACGGTCTGAACTGGTACGAATTGCTGCCGATCCTCGACGACCTGGCCACGCTGATGCTGGCAATTTCGGACAGTGGCCAGCACGAATTCGAAGCGTACCTGCAGCACCTCAATGAACGCCTCGAATCGTTCCAGAGCAACCTGCAAGCCGCCAGCGCCGGACACGCCGACAATCGCTCCGCGGCACAGGCGATGGACACGCAGATCCGCGAGCAGGTCGACGGTCTGCAAACCAGCATGCATGAAGCGGCGGACCTGGAAGATCTCAAGCAGGTTCTGGAGAGCCACCTCGAAGGCCTGCTCGGCACGATGGACGAACACCGCAAGCAACGTGACGAGCGTGAGCAAGAAGTTGCGGCCCGCCTTCACTGCCTGGCCGAGCGCGTGGCCCATATGGAGCAGGAAGCCCAGGGCTTTCGCGAACACCTCGAAGAGCAGCGTCAGAAAGCCTTGATCGACCCGTTGACCGGCCTGCCCAATCGCGCCGCCTGGAGCGAACGACTGGAGCACGAAATCAGCCAATGGCAGCAGCACGGCAATACACTGATGCTGGCGATGCTCGATCTCGATCACTTCAAGCGCATCAACGACAACTACGGTCACCTGGCGGGTGACAAAGTGCTGAAAATCATTGCCACCGTGCTGCGCAAACGCCTGCGCGGGACGGATTTCATTGCCCGGTTCGGCGGTGAAGAATTTGTCCTGTTGCTGCCGTCCACGCCTCCGGCGGCCGGCATGAAACTGCTGGAGCATCTGCGCGCGTCGATTGAAGCCTGCCCGTTCCACTTCAAGGGCGAGCGAGTGACCGTGACCATTTCCATGGGACTGACGGCGTTCAAATCAGGCGAACACAGCGATTTGGTGCTCAAAAGAGCCGATCAGGCGCTCTATCGCGCAAAAAACGGGGGAAGAAACCGGGTGGAAATGGGCTGACGGCCAATTGTGTGATTTTGTTTAAAACTTCGTGGCTGGCCTCCACCCGCAAGTCAGTACGTTACACTGTTGCATTACTGACTTGCGTGTAATGCCTGCCATGAAATGTCTTGCTCTCATTGTGTCGCTGATGCTGCTGGCCGGTTGTGCCAGTGGCCCCCGCTATGACACCAGCCACCCTTCCGCCAATCACGACAGCCGTATCCAGTTCGTGGTGCTGCATTACACCACTGCCTCGATGGAACGCTCGCTGCAACTGCTGACCCAGGGTGAGGTCAGCAGCCATTACCTGATCGGCGACGATAAAAAGGCGACCATCTACAAGCTGATGGATGAAAACCAGCGCGCCTGGCACGCCGGGGAAAGCCAATGGCAAGGACGGACCTGGCTGAACTCCAGCTCCATTGGCATTGAAGTCGTCAATCCCGGTTTCAAGGACACCCCGAACGGGCGCGTCTGGTATCCCTACAGTGAAGCGCAGTTCCAGTCCCTGGTCGTTCTGCTCAAAGACATCAACAAGCGTTACGCCATCAGTCCACGAAGCATCGTCGGCCATAGCGATATAGCTCCGCTGCGCAAACTGGATCCGGGGCCACTGTTTCCGTGGAAACGTCTGGCTGCGCAGGGCATCGGCATCTGGCCAAACGAGCAGGCCGTAGCACGGCAGCAGTCGACGTTTGAAGCGCAGCTGCCGAGCATCAGCTGGTTTCAGACGCAGTTGGCCCGCGTCGGCTACGACACGCCGCAAACGGGTGAACTGGATGTGGCGACGCGTCATGTGCTTGCCGCCTTCCAGATGCATTTCCGTCCGTCACGCTTCGACGGCACGCCGGACGCACAAACGGCGGCGCTGCTGCAGGTGCTGAATCAGACAAAATAATGACGGCCGCCCGACGGTAAGCAAAGTTCTCAATCAGCAGCTATAACTCATTGGTAATTCGCCGGATATTACATAATGCCTGCCGCTCGAGCGACACTCCGTAGCTGGTTCTATCGCCCCTGGTTTCTGGCGATGATGGCGGCTGTCCTGAGCGCAACATTACTGATGGTCGGCAGCCTGTACATCGCCATGCATCAGGTTGAGCAGAACGAAAGCCAGGAAATGAATGCTCAGGGCGAACGCTTTCTCGCCCGCCTGGAGCAGCTTTTCGGGCAATTGCGCGAGAGTCTCGACGACCTGGAAGCCCAGCCGCTGCGCACCTGCAATGACGAAATGATCGCAACGCTGCAACAGGTCAGTTTCAACTACCGTTTCGTTTACGAAGCCGCCTACAAGGACGCCACGCGGATCTGCTCCAACCGCCCGCGCCAGGAAGGACTGTCGTTGTTGCGGCCACCGGACATCAAAGGCCCCACCTACAGCTACTGGCTGAACACCACCACCGAACCCGATGAGAACCGCGCCGCGCTGATGCTCGGGCGCGGTAACTTCCGCGTCGCGACGTCACGCGGGCATTTGACCGACATGGTCGACCTGTCGCCGGGCAGCAGCCTGCTGGTGGTGCTCGATCACGGCAGACGCGCGATTCCGGTGCTGGGTGTGTCGCAGGTCTGGCCGCCGACCGAGCATTGGCCACCGAAAAGTCGCGATGCACTGCAGGTCACGCAGACACGCTTGATCTACCGCATGCCCACCGACAACCCGGAATACCAACTGGTGTTGATCAGCCCGCGCGGCGGCAACCACATCCCGCCGGTGTGGTGGTGGCTGTTGCCGGTGTGCCTGGGCCTGGCCCTGTGCGTGGGCTTTCTGGTCTATCTGCTGGTGCGTCAACGGCAATCCCTGGACGCCGAACTGACCGGCGCCATCCGCCGCGGCGAATTGCAGGTGCTGTACCAACCGATCTTCGACCTCGACAGCCGTAATTGCGTCGGCGCCGAAGCCTTGCTGCGCTGGCGAAGGCCGGATGGCTCGTTGACCAGCCCGGACCTGTTCATTCCGATGGCGGAAAATACCGGGCAGATCCGTCAGATGACCGACTTTGTCCTGCAACGCTCGCTCGAGCAGCTGGGACAATTGCTACGGGCAAACCCGCAGCTGTACATCTCGGTCAACCTGGCGGCGTGCGATGTGATGGTTCCGCGTATCGGCCAGGTGATGTCTCGGCTGCTGACCCTGCACCGGGTCGCTGCCAAACAGATTGCCTTCGAGGTGACCGAACGCGGATTGATCGATGTGGTGGTGGCCCGGGAAAACCTGCAAGCGTTGCGAGATGTCGGGCATCAGGTGCTGATCGACGACTTCGGTACCGGCTATTGCAGCCTCGCCTACCTGCAAACCCTGCCGGTGGATTGCCTGAAAATCGACAAGGCATTTATCGATGCGCTCGGCCATGACGCCGCCAGCAGCGGCGTGGCCCCACATATCATCCACATGGCGCAGTCGCTGCATTTGAAGGTGATTGCCGAAGGCATCGAGCATGAAGCCCAGGCTGCGCTGCTGAGCAGTGAAGGCGTCAAGTTCGGCCAGGGCTGGCTGTTCGCCCATGCATTGAGCGCCGTACAGCTGACTGAGCTGATTACTCGCGGCCGCCGATTGACCAAACGCCGCCTGGATGATGAAGCGTAGGCTGCACTAAACCGTCAGCGCCATGTAGAACTGCGTGCCCTGCCCCGGCCGCGAATAGACGCCCATCCGCCCGCCGTGCAACTGCACGATCTCCTTGCACAGCGCCAGGCCAAGCCCTGCCCCGCCTTTCTTGCGACCGACCTGTACGAAGGGTTCGAAAATACGGCCCTGTTGTCCATAGGCGATGCCTTCGCCGTTGTCCTCGACGCTGATAATCACCCGTTCGCCGTGGCGCCGTGCCTGCAGGCGTATGAGCCCACCGGCAGCCGTGTGACGCAGGGCGTTGTCGATCAGGTTGTCCAGTACACGGTCAAGCTGCGGCTGATCGGCCTGCAAATGCGGCAGCGGTCCCTGAATTTCCACCAACAGCTCGATACCCTTCTCTTCGGCTCCACCGGTAAAGCGTGCCTGCGCCTGCTCCAGCAGGTCCTCGATGGAACACGGCGCCAGTGTGAGTTTCTGCAGGCCGTTCTGGTAGCGCGAAAAATTCAGCAGATCATTGATCAACTGCATCAGGCGCTGCATTTCTTCGTTAACCGTATCCAGCAAATCGGCTTCACGGGAATCCGGGGCAAAATGCGCGCGCTCACGAAACAGGCCGAACGCCATGTGCATCCCGGTCACCGGCGTACGCAATTCATGGGAAGCACGCAGTACGAATTCGCTGCGCACTCGCTCGAAGGCACGCTGCTCGGTGACGTCATGCAACACCATTACCGCGCCGAGAATATGCCCCTGGGTATGGCTGACTGGCGTCAGGCTATAGGTCAACAGTCGCGTCTCGCCTTCGACCTCTACGCTCAAGTCCTCCGGCGCACGCTCCAGCGTTCCGCCCCGCAAAACCAGCTGCAACTGCTCATCGAGCTCAGGGCGCCCAAGCGCCGTGCCCAATCCCTGGCCGAGTCGATCCTCATCCCAACCCAACTGTCGTTGCGCCACCGGGTTGAGGTGCTCAAGGTGTCCCTGGCGATCGATCATCAGCAAGCCATCGTCGATACTGTCGAGTACCGCCTGCAAGCGCTGTTGCCCGGCCAGCAGTTCATCGACGTTGGTCGCCTGATGTTCACGCAACGCCTCGGCCATGATCCCGAAACGCCGGGTCAACTGGTTCAATTCAATCGCCGAAGAGACCGGCAGGGTGACATCGAAATTGCCCTGGCCAATGTTGTCGGCCGCTCGCGCCAGGGCTTCGATGGGCTCGCCGAAGCGCCGGGCGATGGCTTGAGCGGTGATGAAACCGATGACCAACACTGCCAGCCCGACCAGCCCGAGCAAACCGGCGATCAACAGTGCACGTTCGCGAGCCTGGCGTTCGGTGATACTGATGTTATCCAGCGCGCGTTTGTGCTCCTCGATCAAGCCACTGCGCACTGCATTGAATCGCTCGGAGAGTACGTCGCTGCCGCTCAATACTTGAGTCGGGTCAGGCGAGACTTCGTAGGCCTGTAGAAAGCTCAGATAATCCGCCTTCGCCTTTTTGAAACCGTAAGGCTCACTGCCTTCGTCTGCCGGCTCTTGGGCTATACCCTCTTCCAGCAACTGGAAGTAACGCTGTTTGGACGCCTCAAAGGCCTGGTGGTCCGGTTTCTCGCTGAGGATGATCAATATCTGATCACCCAGGGTCTGACGCAGTTTGAGTCCCAGGTCCAGGGTGATGAAATTATTGCGCAGCAACGCTTCCTGACTGCCAGCCATCTGCATCACGCTGACCAGCCCGAGCAGCAGCCCGAGCAACGCCACGGTGATCAGTGCGGAAATGCTCAGGAAAAGCCGGGTCCGCAACTTCATCGCCAGTTTCATCAGGGCGGCTCACAAATTGTATTGCTTGCGTTTGCGGTACAGGGTCGATGCGTCGATGCCCAGGGTCTTGGCGGCTTGATCCAGTGTTCCGGCGGTGGCGAGGACCGCGCCGATGTGGGCTTTCTCCAGTTCATCGAGGCTCAGGGCCGCGCCGATACGCGGTGCATTGGTGAGCGGTGTCTCGGCCATGCCCAGGTGACCGATCTCAACCCGCTCCTGCGGGCAGATAATGCTGGCCCGCTCCACCACATTGCGCAGTTCGCGAATATTTCCCGGCCAGCGATAGCCCAGCAGCGCTTCGCGAGCCTCGTCGCTGAAAACCCGGGCCGGGCGTGCGTACTCTTTGACAAAACGCGCCAGGAAGCGATCGGCAAGGTTGAGAATGTCTTCACGGCGCTCACGCAGCGGTGGCAGGTGCAAAGTGATGACGTTGAGGCGATAGAGCAGGTCTTCGCGGAAACGACCATCGCGGACCATGTCTTCCAGGTTCTGGTTGGTGGCCGCGAGAATGCGTACGTCTGCACGGCGGGTGACCGGGTCGCCTACACGCTCATACTCCTTGTCTTGAATGAAGCGCAGCAATTTTGGTTGCAAAACCAGGGGAAAATCGCCGATTTCATCAAGAAAAAGCGTTCCACCGTCGGCTTGATTGACACGACCCAAGGTACTTTCGCTGGCCCCGGTAAACGCACCACGGCTATGGCCGAACAGTTCGCTCTCCATCAGCTCGGCGGTGAGCGAAGGGCAGTTGATCGTGATGCAGGATTTCTTCGACCGTTTGCTCCAGCCGTGAATGGCCTGGGACAACTCACCCTTACCGGTACCGGACTCGCCGAGGATCAGAATATTGGCGTCGGTGCCGGCAACCTGGCGGGCCGTTTCGAGTACGACTTTCATGGCCGGGCTGTGGGAATCCAGCCCATCCCTGGGTTTTCGTACCTCACCTTCCAGCGCTTCCAGACGCGCCGACAGTTGCCGCACTTCCAGTTGCTTGGCGGTTGCCAGTCGCAGCTGATCGGGGCTGCAGGGTTTGACCAGATAATCGGCGGCGCCAGCCTGGATGGCATCGACCGCCGTGTCCACAGCCGAGTGGGCCGTGACGATGACCACGCGCATCCAGGGTGCCTGAATACGCATCTGGGCCAACACATCGAGACCATTGTCTTCACCCAGGCGCAAATCGAGGAAGCACAGGTCGAAGACCTGGCGTTGCAGCAATATATCGGCCTGTGCGGCGCTGTTGGCCGTCGCCACGCTGTAGCCTTCGTCTTCCAGGCAATAGCGGAAGGTACGCAGGATGGCGGATTCATCATCCACCAGAAGAATACGGCCTTGATGCTCAGTGGCTGATTCCATTTTCCCGCGCTCCTTTATAGGTGGTTCTGATTAGTCCCGGAAAAATCGGGCAAGTTGCATGGTTCATTCTGGTCCATTCCCGACAAAGCAGGGCATTTATCTCCCGCCTCTCCCGTTGTCGCCTGAATATGCGAGCGATTTATAAATCGCTCGTTTTCAGACGATCACTCGTATTCCTTTCTGACAGTTGCGCCCTCCCCTCAATTCAAAATTCTTGCAGTGTTCCTCGGCCAGATCGTGCATTACGCACGATCACGTCGAGCGCCATCGTGCAGGATGCGCCTGTCCGCTTTTTTCATACATTTATAACTTTCTGATTTTTATTGGTTTTTTATCGATAAAAGTCTGGCATGCACGCTGCAACGACCTGAATTACGAAGGGTACTGATCAATCGCCCTCACCGATTACCCCCCGCTGGGGAGGAGTTTCAGGATGAGTCGCCAACGTGCCACCCCATTGCATCTTTCCCCTCTGCATCTCCTGCAAGGCGTGTTTGCCGTGCTCGCGCTGTTGATCACCTTGATCGGCGGCCAGCAGTTTTCTCGTTGGGAGCAGAGTCAGCAGAAAGAGGGGCCAAGCATTTCGTTCCAGCACCCGACCCAGACCCATTTCAGCGCCGCCGGCAGTGCCATGGCTGATAGCACTTCTATGCGAATGATGGGCGTCGACCAGCATCAGGCGATGGACGAATCGCCTCGTCAGGAACGTTGGGTTTTCTAGGTACACAGACTTGGCGCGCCGGGCGCCGGGATACGCAAGACCTTTAATAACAGCGTAAGGAGAATCACCATGTTGAGCTGGGCTATCACCTTCTTGATCATTGCCATTGTCGCCGCCGTACTGGGCTTCGGTGGTATCGCAGGCACCGCCACGGGTATCGCCAAGATTCTCTTTGTCGTGTTTCTGGTGATGTTCGTTGCTTCTTTCTTCTTTGGCCGTCGCGGTCGAGGCTGAACCTGAGTAAAGGTTGAAAAACACTGGCAACCGCCCTGCGGTCGGGCGGTCCAGGCTTGGCGGCAAACATTGATGGAACAGCTCGAACAGGCCAGGAACGGGCATTGAATTCAAGACATGAAAAAAGCACCGCGCTTTTTTCAGTTTGCGCCCACCCGAGGAAGGTCGGCGCATGACCAAGGGGTCGGGACGTTCTGCCTGTTCCAGGGGCGGAGTGACCTACGGGTACAGGGAGTGCCTGCGCAAGGGCCGGGTCAGGAAAAGCTGCGTCGCAAGTTCGCCAGCCGACCAGGAATCGACGAACTTGCGAAGGGCTTGTCCGTTGACGACCTTCGTCGGAGCGCCGCCCGGAACAAGCTTCGCTCCTACGGTGAGTAGCCTTTAAGTGAACAGGCACTCTGGCTTCACCCCTCCCCACCAAAAACAGACTGGATATCGCCGGACACTTACTTCCAGGTGTTTCAGTCGTGACCGTATATCGAGAAAAATAGCCCTGATTTTGCCGTGATTTTTGCTCGCGCCTTGTGGGATTTTCCCGGAAATCACCCCTTCCAAAAATGATCAAAAAACACACTATTTGCGCTGCAATGGCCGGTTCACGGCACTTATTTCTGCCGAAATGTCTTATTCGAACCGATTGCGACGTCGCTTTCAGATAAAAAACCTCATACCGATTCGGCATAGGGTAGGCGTTTACGGCATTAGACTCCGCTTCCTTGCATCGGAATAGTTGCGCCTTTTTTCGCCTGCCAGAGAGCCATAAAACAAGCGCTCCGGGGCTCCTTATACGGGGGCGGATGCTGCGACTTTTTCGCCACAAGCGTTCCAGTTCGCGCACTCGTCCGAGTCAAACTGAAGTAAGGGTAAAGATATGAAGAAGGCAAAGCTTAGCCTCGCCTGGCAGATCCTCATCGGTCTGGTGTTGGGGATTGCAATCGGTGCGCTGCTCAACCATTTCAGTGCCGAGAAAGCCTGGTGGATCGGCAACGTCCTGCAACCGGCAGGCGATATCTTTATCCGTCTGATCAAGATGATCGTGATCCCGATCGTGATCTCCTCGCTGGTCGTCGGCATTGCCGGCGTGGGTGATGCGAAGAAGCTCGGCAGCATCGGCCTCAAGACCATCGTCTACTTCGAAATCGTCACCACCATTGCCATCGTCGTCGGCCTGCTGCTGGCCAACCTGTTCCATCCAGGTGCCGGCATCGACATGAGCACCCTGGGTACCGTGGATATTTCCAAGTACCAGGCGACGGCTGCCGAGGTTCAGCATGAACACGCGTTCATTGAAACCATCCTCAACCTGATCCCTTCCAACATTTCGCGGCCATGGCCCGCGGTGAAATGCTGCCGATCATCTTCTTCTCGGTGCTGTTCGGTCTCGGTCTGTCGAGCCTCAAGCCGGAAATGCGCGATCCGCTGGTGACGATGTTCCAGGGTGTGTCGGAAAGCATGTTCAAGGTCACTCACATGATCATGAACTACGCCCCGATCGGCGTTTTCGCACTGATCGCGGTGACTGTGGCCAACTTCGGCTTCGCCTCGCTGCTGCCGCTGGCGAAACTGGTGATCCTGGTTTACTTCGCCATCGCTTTCTTCGCTTTCGTGGTGCTGGGTCTGATCGCTCGTCTGTTCGGCTTCTCGGTGATCAAGCTGATGCGCATCTTCAAGGATGAGCTGGTACTGGCCTACTCCACCGCCTCCTCCGAAACCGTACTGCCACGCGTGATCGAGAAGATGGAAGCCTACGGTGCACCGAAGGCCATCTGCAGCTTCGTGGTGCCAACCGGTTACTCGTTCAACCTCGACGGTTCGACCCTGTACCAGAGCATCGCGGCGATTTTCATTGCCCAGCTGTACGGCATCGATCTGTCCATCAGCCAACAACTGCTGCTGGTGCTGACCCTGATGGTCACCTCCAAGGGTATCGCTGGCGTACCGGGCGTGTCCTTCGTGGTGCTGCTGGCCACCCTGGGCAGCGTAGGCATTCCACTGGAAGGCCTGGCCTTCATTGCCGGTGTCGACCGCGTGATGGACATGGCCCGCACCGCCCTGAACGTCATCGGCAACGCCCTGGCCGTACTGGTCGTCGCTCGCTGGGAAGGCATGTACGACGAGGCCAAGGGCCAGCGCTACTGGAATTCGCTGCCGCACTGGCGCAGCAAGGAAAAATTGCCGGCTGGCGAGGTTTCCAGCAACTGATGTATTGCTCTCTGTAGGAGCGAGCAAGCTCGCGATGGACGACAACGATAACGCGGGCAGCCTGACACCCCGCCGTGTTCTTTCATGCATCGCGAGCGTGCTCGCTCCTACAGAGGCAATTGCCGCGTTGAACAAACCCCGGAGAAATCCGGGGTTTGTCGTTTCTGGCCACCCCGCTATCATTCGCCCATCATTTGGGGGATTTGTCTGATGCTCAATGGCCTGTGGCTTGGCTTCTTCATCGTGGCCGCCGTGTCGGCGCTGGCGCAGTGGCTGGTCGGCGGCAACGCCGGGATCTTCGCGGCAATGGTCGAAAGCATTTTCGCCATGGCCAAGCTGTCGGTCGAAGTCATGGTCTTGCTGTTTGGCACCCTCACCCTCTGGCTGGGCTTTCTGCGGATTGCCGAAAAAGCCGGGATCGTCGAGTGGCTGGCCAAGGCCTTGGGCCCTTTGTTCCTGCGCTTGATGCCGGAGGTCCCGCCCGGTCACCCGGCCATCGGCCTGATCACGCTGAACTTCGCCGCCAATGGCCTGGGCCTGGACAATGCCGCCACGCCGATCGGCCTCAAGGCGATGAAGGCGCTGCAAGAGCTCAACCCCAGCACCACCGTCGCCAGCAACGCGCAAATCCTGTTCCTGGTGCTCAACGCCTCTTCCCTGACCCTGCTGCCGGTGACGATCTTCATGTACCGCGCCCAGCAAGGCGCACCCGACCCGACGCTGGTATTCCTGCCGATCCTGCTGGCGACCAGTTGTTCGACCATCGTCGGTTTCCTCTCCGTGGCGCTCATGCAACGCCTGCGCATCTGGGACCCGGTGGTGCTGGCTTATTTGTTGCCCGGCGCACTCATCCTGGGCGGTTTCATGGCGTTGCTGGCGACACTGTCCGCCGCCGCCCTGGCGAGTTTGTCGTCAATACTCGGCAACGTGACGCTATTTGGCCTGATCATGCTGTTTCTGATCATCGGCGCACTGCGCAAGGTGAAGGTTTACGAGGCATTCGTGGAGGGCGCCAAGGAAGGCTTCGATGTGGCCAAGAACCTGCTGCCGTATCTGGTGGCGATGCTCTGCGCGGTGGGCGTGCTGCGGGCGTCCGGGGCACTGGATTTCGGCCTGGACGGGATTCGCCACCTGGTGCAATGGGCCGGTTGGGACACCCGTTTCGTCGATGCCTTGCCGACGGCGATCGTCAAACCCTTCTCCGGCAGTGCTGCACGGGCAATGCTGATCGAAACCATGAAAACATCCGGCGTGGACAGCTTCCCTGCGCTGGTGGCGGCAACGATTCAGGGCAGTACCGAAACCACGTTCTATGTGTTGGCGGTGTACTTCGGTTCCGTGGGCATCCAGCGTGCGCGGCACGCGGTGGGCTGTGCACTGCTGGCCGAGCTGGCCGGCGTGCTCGGCGCCATCGGGGTTTGCTACTGGTTCTTCGGCTAAACACCACCCTGTAGGAGCGAGCAAGCTCGCGATGAACCCACAGACACCGCGGGGTGTCAGGCTGCCCGAGTTATCGTTGACGCCCATCGCGAGCATGCTCGCTCCTACAGGGGGCGGGGTGGTGGCGCGAGTTTCTGCCCTTGCTCAACCGCCCAGGCCACCACCTGCGCCGTCAATTGATCACAGGCCAGGCCAAATCCGCTGACCACTGCCGGCACCTTCTCGTCACTTAGCGCCTGACGCACTTCAAAACGGCGACTGGCGAGGATGTGTTGGTCATAGCCCCGCACCAGTACTGCATCCAGGCTCACCACAACGCTTGCTCTCGTGCCCTGGTATTCGCCCTGAAAAGCTTGCAGGTGGCCACCCAGTTCCAGATCCGCCTGAAAAATGCTGTCGTCGGTGCTGAGCAACGTCACCCGCCCATCTTGCTGAAAACCATCCAGAAGACGATTACGCAGCAACACAGGAGCAGGATCGCTCCAACGCGAGTCCTTATAGCTGCTGATGACATCGCCTTGGGGAATGACAGCTATCTTCGGGCTGTTCAAAACCTCGCTGGCCTGGAATTTGTTCAAGCGCAACGACCAGCGTTGCGGCGAGCCATGACTGGCCGCAGTACTGCTTTGCGCCGAGGGCAAACGGTAGACGTCGAAAGGTTCGGCCTTGGGCAGGATCGAGCACGCACTCATGAGCGTGAAGCTGGCGAGGAGGGCGATGCGAGTCAGCTTCATGGGGTGAATTCCTTGTGCTTGTCACTGCCCAGCAGGTAACCGCTGGGGTTGGCTTCCAGGCGTTTGGTGATGGCACGCAGCGAGGTCAGGGTTTCGCGCAACTCACGCACCGCCGGCGGCAGACCACTGAGGCTCTGCATGCCGCTGTTGAGCGAATCCTCGTTGGTGGCGAGTAGCTTGTTGATGGCGGCGGTGCTCTGTTCCAGCGACTTCATGGCCTGCTCGGCGCTGCCGATGGCCTGTTTGCCATGATCATTGAGCAGGCTGTTGGCATTGCGCATCAACACCGTCGTTTGTTCGAGCATGGTGTTGGCTTGCTTGCCGAGCGATCCCAGTTGCTGCATGACCTGACGAATATCGCCACGCTGCTCGGCAATCGTTCCGGTGGTTTGCTCCAGGTTTTCCAGGGTCTTGCTGATGCGCTCGACGTTTTCCTCGGAGAGCAGCTGGTTGGCGTTCTGCATCAACGAATTGACCCCGGACACCAGGTCGTTGCTGCTGTTGAGGAACCGGGAGATCGGCGAGGGCGAAGCGACAATGAGCGGCAGATTGCCGTCCTTGCCCTTGAGCGTCGGACTCTGGGGTGTGCCGCCGCTGAGCTGGATGATCGACGTGCCGGTGACGCCGGTCAGCGCCAGTTTGGCCTGGGTGTCTTCCTTGACCGGTGTTTCACCGCCCAGTCGAATCCGCGCCAGCACCCGGCGCGGGTCCTGCGGGTCCAGGCGCAGCGACACTACATCGCCAACCTTGATCCCGCTGTACTGCACGGAGCTGCCATTGGACAGGCCGCTGACCGCCTCGTTGAACACGACTTCGTAATCCTTGAACTCGGTGTCGACACTGGACTTGGCCAGCCACAGGCCGAAGAGCAGGGCGCCCGCCACCACTATCACGGTGAACAGGCCGATCAATACATGATGGGCTCGGGTTTCCATGTCAGACCTCGTTGAACTGTTGAGCGGCGGTCAACGCCGCGCGGCCGCGAGGGCCGTGGAAGTATTCGTGAATCCAGGCATCGTCGGTTTCCGCCACCTTGTCGATGGCATCGGCCACCAGCACCTTTTTCTGTGCCAGCACCGCTACACGGTCGGTAATGGTGTAGAGCGTGTCGAGGTCATGGGTCACCAGGAAAACGCTCAGGCCCAAGGCATCGCGCAGGGTCAGGATCAATTGATCGAAGGCGGCGGCGCCAATCGGGTCGAGGCCGGCGGTGGGCTCGTCGAGAAACAGAATGTCCGGGTCCAGCGCCAGCGCCCGGGCCAGCGCCGCGCGCTTGATCATGCCGCCGGACAAGGACGCGGGGTACTTGTCGGCCGCCGAAAGCGGTAATCCCGCCAGGGCCATTTTCACCGCCGCCAGATGCTCGGCATCATCGCGGCTCAAGCCGGCGTGCTCAATCAGGGGCAAGGCCACGTTCTCGGTCACGGTGAGCGAAGAGAACAGGGCGCCTTGCTGGAACAACACGCCAAATCGGCGCTCGACCAGAGAGCGCTCATGTTCGGACAAGGTCGGCAGGTTCTTGCCAAAGATCTTCACCACGCCTTCGCTGGGCTGGCGCAACCCGACAATACTGCGCAGCAACACCGATTTACCACTGCCGGAGCCGCCGACTACGGCGAGGATTTCGCCTTTGTACAAATCCAGGTCAAGGTTCTCGTGCACGCTCTGGCGGCCGAAGCGGTTGCACAGGCCACGCACTTCGATCACCGCCTCGCCGGGCGCTCGCGGTATACGACTCACCAGCCCATCTCCATGAAAAACATCGCGGCAATGGCATCGAACACGATGACCACGAAGATCGACTGCACCACGCTCGATGTGGTGTGGGCGCCCACCGATTCGGCGCTGCCACTGACTTTGAAGCCTTCCAGACAGCCGATTGCCGCGATCAGGAAGGCAAAGACCGGCGCTTTGACGATCCCCACCAGAAAGTGCTGAACGCCAATCTCCGATTGCAGCAGGGACAGGAACATCGCCGGCGAAATATCCAGCGACAGTGCGCAGACTACCGCACCGCCGACAATTCCCGAGATGACAGCCAAAAAGGTCAACATCGGCAATGCAATCAGCAGGGCCAGGACCCTTGGCACCACCAGCAACTCCATCGGGTCCAGGCCCAGGGTACGGATGGCGTCGATTTCTTCATTGGCCTTCATCGAGCCGATTTGCGCCGTAAATGCACTGGCGGTGCGCCCGGCCATGAGAATCGCGGTCAGCAACACACCAAATTCACGCAGGAAGGCAAACCCCACCAGGTTCACGGTAAAGACGCTGGCGCCGAATTTGGCCAGCACCGTCGACCCGAGGAACGCCACGACAGCCCCCACAAGAAAGGTCAGCAGGGCGACGATCGGTGCGGCATCAAGGCCAGTCTGTTCGATGTGCGCAATCATGGACGTGACGCGCCAGCGTTTGGGGCGAAACAGGCCGCGAACAATGGTTTCCAGGATCAGGCCGACGAACCCCAACAATTGCAGGGTGTCTTTCCAGACGGTTTCCACCGCGCGGCCTATGCGAGTCAGCAACTGAATGCTGACGCTGATCTCCGGCTCCTTGATCGGTACGCAGAAATCGGTCAGCGAGCGATAGACCGTCTGCAATAACGCGCGGTCGGCAGCAGAAATTGTGCACTCAGGGTGCTCGGCAGACCGACCGAGGCGTTCGGAACCCAGCAGCTCCACCAACAGCGAGGCCCCGGCGGTATCGAGGGCGCCGAGGCCGTTGAGGTCAATGCGGGTGCTGTCGTCGTACTGGCCCTCGAGCTTCTCGCTCAGGCGTTTGAGATCGGCGTAGTGGGCGAGCGTCCAGTCCCCCGTGACCCGTATCCGGGTCGGGGCTTGCGAGGTGTCCAGATGGGCATTGCCGGCCACTGTGTTGCTGGTCATATGCTCCGTGCTTTTTCGTCGATTGTGCGAACCTACGTAATAGCACGAACTGCCTTACTTTTCTTTGATCGGTGTGCTGTCGGTGATCTTGAAGCGCAGTACCCCGATCAATTGCTCGTCTTCGGTCAATACCCGAACCTGCCAGTTGCCTGCCGGGTTACCGGGGAAGTTCTGCTTGTGAGTCCAGGCCCGGTAGCCTTCCTTGCGCCCGCCATGGATATCCAGCGCAATGCGGTCGACTTCTTTGCCGTTGAATTGCCAGACGTGATAAATCCGTTCGTCCAGACCACGCGGCGCATTGATCGCGGTGTAGGCGTACAGGCCACCACTGCGGATTTGCTCGGCGCTGACTTCATCGAGGCTGTCACCGGGGGTGCGGTCCTGCATTTGCGTGCTGATGGCCACGTCGGTCATCCACAGGGTCGCCGGCGGCACCCACGAGCGCAATTCCCAACCGACGGCACCGATGCCAAGGGTAATACTCAGGATCGCCAGTGCACTGCGCAGCGTGCGGATCGGAAAGATCGACGCCAGGCTCGGGAACGACAACAACACGGAAATGCCCAGCGCCCATTTGAAACTCTGCGAAGTGGTCAGGTGCATGATCACCGGCAACGCAGTGAGCAGGGCGGCGAACAGGGTCAGGGTATGCAACGCCAGGAACGCCCAGCGCCGCGGGGCCAGCCACTTGTAGTACAGCGGGTCGATGATGGAAATCAGCGCCGCAGCCCCCAGCAGGCCGGTGAAGAACAATTGGCCACTGTTCCAGGTGGTGGTGATGAAAAAGAATGGCAGGACGAAAAACAGACTTTCCTGATGGATCATCTGCGTCGCATAGCGCAGCAGCGGCTGGGGGATTTCCCGCTTGAAGATTCTGGTAAACAGATTGGTCAGGCTGTTTTCCAGCATCAGCCAGACCCAACTGATCAACATGATGGTGGTGATCCAGCTCGCCAGGCTTTGTTGGCGATCCACCAGAATGAAGCTGCCGACCCCGGAGATAAAACCGCCGAGCGCAATGACCCCGGGGTAGCGCTTCATCAGTTCGAGGATGCGCTGTGCAAAGAGGGGCAAGGTCGGCATTCGGCGGTTCACAATAGTCGTAGGAAAAATCCCCGACAGGGTACCGCTGACGCAGCGGTGTGGCGAGCGTATGCGCCCGTAAACGCATACCACACTGTAGGAGCGAGCGGTGAGACGCTAGCTTCTGCGTCGGAAATGCCATGCCGCCAGGCCCGACATCAGCAATGCCAGCAATCCGACAATCGCCCACATCAGCTGGTCATAACTGAGCAGCGGTTTTTCGATCCGTATATACCCCGGTTGCAGGAGCAATTCGCGCATGGCCTTGTTCGCTTCTTCCAGGGTCACACTCTGCAGTTCCCTGGCCGGGTCGGCGAAACGGCCGTCCTCGTAGTCTCCCAGCGCACTCCAGTAGTAATCGGCCAGCGCACTGTTGCCTTGCACAGCCCAAGCCTGGCGGGCGATAGCCGCCTGTTTGAGGCGATTGAACGTCTCGGCATTCAAGCCGTCCCTGAGTAGATCGGCCTTCAATTGATCCAGTACTTGCTGGGCCTCGACTACGTCATCGCGCTCAAGGTCGGCATTGAGGCTCATGAACCCAACGCCGCCGAACACCTCTCGTTCAGCCCAAGGCCCGTAGGACAAGCTGTGTTCCAGGCGCAACTGACGGTACAGCGCCCAGTCCAGATAGTCCTTGAGCAGGTCGAAGGTTTCGTCGTGCTCATCTTCCTGCACCGGTTCCGGCACCAGCCAGTGCAACTTGGCTCCGCCACCGATAAAACCGCGCGTCAGGCTGCGCTCATGGGCGGCGCTGGTCTGGATTTGCGGCAGGGCGGGGTGATCGGTCGGTTCAATCGCCTGCAGCGCGCCATACGCCCGTTCCAGATAGGCCGGCAGCAGACGGTCAAGATCACCTACCACTATCAAGGTCATGTTATTGGGCGCATACCAATCCTTGCGTACCTTTTCCAGTTGTTCGCGGGTCAGATGATCGACTTGCGCGCGCTCGATGCATTTGAGGCCCAACTCCACGGCCAGTTGATTACTGGCCGAATGCCCCAGGTCCTGGCGATCCAGCCAGCGTTGCAAATGCGAGTAGTGCCCACCGTCCTCGCGCAGGACCACTTGTTTGGCTGCGTTGATGGCAGTGTCATCGAATCGGGTCTGGGTCAGCAGCGCCAGCAGCAGGTCCAGTACCTTGCGCTGGTTTTTTGCCGGGGCTTCGATCACGAAGGTGGTATCGGCGTTGCTGGTATAGGCGTTCCATTCGCCCCCAAGCGCTTGCATGCGCTCCTCCAGGCCGCCTTCACCGCTGGCGTCGATGCCGCTGAACAGCAGGTGTTCGAGCAGGTGCGGCAGCTCTTTCTCGTCGCAGCTGAAATCATCGACGCCCACGCCGACCACCAGCCGAATCGCCACATGCCCCCGGTCCGCACCGGGCTTGAGCAGCACTTGCAGGCCGTTGCGCAGGGTATAGCCCTCGACCTGGAAGCGATCCAGGGCGAAGGAGGGGATTGAACCCAGCAACAGACAGGCGAGCAGCAGACAACGCATAACGAGCTTCCATACGGCCAGCGTAAGTTCAACAGACTTCAGGCCACTGTAGACGTTCAGGGCGAGTGTGTGATGTCAGCCAGATCATCGACCACCAATGCACCGGTGTCGGATGTTTCCAACACCACGTAGGCACTGCTGCAAAACAGCGAGTTCAGACGCTTCATATCGGCAATCAGCTCCAGGTGCAGCGAACTGGTTTCAATACTTTGCACGATCTTGCGTTGCAAACGGCTGACGTGAGCATGGGCCAGGCGGCGCTCCTGTGCACGAAAACGACGCTTCTCGCGCACCAGCTGACGGGCACTTTCCGGATCGCCGCTGAGGAACACCGACATCCCGAGCCGCAGGTTGGCGATCAATTGGCTGTGCAATCCGGCCAGTTCCTCCAGGCCCACCTCGGAAAACGAGCGGCGCTGTGAGGTTTTCTGCTGCTGGACCTTGCGCAGCATGCGTTCGATCAAGTCGCTGGCGAGTTTCAGGTTGATGGCCAGCTCTATGATTTCGGCCCAGCGTCGGCTGTCCTGATCGCTGAGGTCTTCCCTGGGCATTTGCGCCAGATACAGTTTGATGGCGCTGTAGAGCGACTCCACGTCGTCCGTCAGACTGCGCACTTCCTGGGTCACGGCCGTGTGCTTGCCACGCAATACGTCGAGCATGGCTTCGAGCATGTTATCGATCAGATCGCCCATGCGCAGTGTTTCCCGGGCTGCATTGGCCAGCGCCAGGCCCGGAGTGACCAACGCGGTCGGATCAAGGTGCCGCGGCTTGGCCATACCGTTGACCTGCGGACGCTCCGGCAGCACCCAGGCACAGAACCTGGCCATCATGCCGACGCTGGGCAGCAGGATCAGACAACGTACGGTGTTGTAGAGCAAATGGAAGCCGATGACCATTTCCTGGGCGCTGAAATCGAGGCTGTCGAGCCAGTGCACCAGCGGATCGAGTACCGGGATCATCAGCACCAGGCCGATCAGCTTGTACAACAGGCTGCCCAAGGCCACCTGGCGCCCGGCGGCGTTCTGCATGCTAGTGCTGAGAAACGCAAGAATGCCGCTGCCGATGTTCGCACCAATCACCAGGCCGATGGCCACCGGCAGGCTGATCACCTTGGCGCCGGCCAGGGTAGCCGTGAGCAGAACAGCAGCCAGGCTGGAATAGGAAATCATCGCGAACAAGGCGCCGACCAGGGCGTCGAGCAGGATATCGCCGGTCAGCGAAGCGAAAATCACCTTCACGCCTTTGGCGTGGGTGATCGGCGTCGCCGCTTCGACAATCAATTGCAACGCGAGAATGATCAATCCCAGCCCGATTGCGACGCGCCCCATCTGCCCCAGACGGGTCTGCTTGCGCGACAGGAAAAAGATCACCCCGAGAAAAATCAGCAGGGGCGACAGCCAGGACAGGTCAAGCGTCAGCACCCGAGCCATCAGCGCCGTCCCCACATCGGCGCCGAGCATGGTTACCAGCGCCGGCGTCAGCGCCATCAGGCCCTGGCCGACAAACGAAGTGACGAGCATTGCCGTGGCGTTGCTGCTCTGGACCAGGGCCGTCACCAGGATCCCGCAGACAAATGCCAGCCAGCGCCTGGACATGTTGTGGCCGATGAGGTGGCGCAAGTTGGAGCCGTAGACCCGCAGGATGCCGGTTCGGACGATGTGCGTGCCCCAGATCAGCAGGGACACGGCAGAGAGCAGATTGAGCAGGGTGAGCATGTCGGCCCCCTGTGGTTGACGCGCCCCAAAGGGGCAAGTTGACGTTACTGCGTGGGTTTTACTTTTTTACATAGCTTTAGTTGGCTAACGGACTGGGCGCCAGCATCGCATAGCTAAAACCCTGTTTGAAACAAAACTGTTATGAATGCTGCGACCTTCCAGCCCCACAAAACACTGTGGGAGCGAGCTTGCTCGCGATGAGGCCATCAGGTTCAACATCGATGTTGACTGACAGTCCGCCATCGCGGGCAAGCCCGCTCCCACAGGTTCAGCGGTTTACAGGGTTATTGACCCGGAATGTCCTTGCGCAGTTTCACCGGCTCCTGCTGCTTTTTCTTTTTCGCGATGGCGGTGCGCATCTTGATGTTGATCGCTTCCACCGCCAGCGAGAACGCCATGGCGAAGTAGACGTAGCCTTTTGGAATGTGCACGTCGAAGGATTCGGCAATCAACACGGTACCGACCACCAGCAGGAATGACAGCGCCAGCATCTTCAACGACGGATGCTTGTCGATGAACTCGCTGATCTTGCCCGACGCCAGCATCATCACCAGCACCGCGACGATGATCGCCGCAATCATGACCGGTACGTGGGAGACCATGCCGACCGCAGTGATCACCGAGTCGAGGGAGAACACGATGTCGATGATTGCGATCTGGACGATGGTGTAGAGGAAGTTGCCGCCCTTGCCGCCAGGCTCGTCGTTGCCTTCATCCTCACCTTCCAGCGCGTGGTACATCTCTTGCGAGCTCTTCCACAACAGGAACAGGCCACCGAAGAACAGGATCAGGTCTCGCCCGGATATGCCCTGGCCGAACAACTCGAACAGATCGGCAGTGAGGCGCATGACCCAGGTGATCGACAGCAGCAACAGAATCCGCGTGACCATGGCCAGCGCCAGACCGAAGATCCGGGTACGCGCCTGCATGTGTTTGGGCATACGGCTGACCAGGATCGAAATCATGATGATGTTATCGATACCCAGAACGATTTCCAGGGCGGTCAGGGTGAAGAAGGCAACCCAGATTTCAGGGTTGGTCAGCCAGTCCATGTGTATTCCTTTGAGCGAGTGTTAAACCACGAAGGGTCCGGGCTTCAAACCGCGAAGCCCGGACCCCAAGTGGCGAATCTTGGGCTTATAGCGTGCTGAACATCGGGAAAGTACCCAGCAGCAGTGCAGCAACCAGTATGCACATGCACACCAGTACTGCCCACTTGAGGGTGAAGCGCTGGTGATCACCGAAGTCGATACCGGCCAGGGCCACCAACAAGTAGGTCGATGGTACCAGCGGGCTCAACAAGTGGACGGGCTGACCGACAATCGAGGCACGTGCCATTTCCACTGCGCTAATACCGTAGTGACTTGCAGCCTCGGCCAGCACCGGCAGTACGCCGTAATAAAAAGCATCGTTCGACATGAAGAAGGTGAACGGCATGCTCACCAGCGCCGTGATCACGGCCAGGTAAGGCCCGAGGAAGTCCGGGATCACCGCCAGCAGGCTCTTGGACATGGCGTCGACCATACCGGTGCCGGAAAGGATACCGGTGAAGATACCGGCGGCAAAGATCAGCCCGACCACTGCTAGTACGCTGCCGGCGTGGGCCGCGACGCGATCCTTCTGCTGTTGCAGGCAGGGATAGTTGACGATCATCGCAATACTGAACGCCACCATGAACAGCACCGGCAGCGGCAACAGGCCGGCGATCAGGGTGCACATCAGGGCCAGGGTCAGGGCGCCGTTGAACCAGATCAGGCTCGGGCGACGCGCATCCGGGAATTGCGAAACGCTGATTTCGCTGTGATCGATTTCATCGCCGATCAGGTGCAGTTCACCCAGGCGTGCACGTTCACGTTTGCCGTAGAAGTAGGCGATGGCCAGGATCGCCACGACACCGGCAGCCATTGCCGGGATCATCGGCACGAAAATGGCGGACGGGTCCACGTGCAGGGCACTGGCGGCGCGGGCGGTCGGACCGCCCCACGGCGTCATGTTCATTACGCCGCCGGCAAGAATGATCAGGCCGGCCATGATCCGCGGGCTCATGCCGATACGGCTGTACAGCGGCAGCATCGCGGCCACGCAGATCATGTAGGTGGTCGCGCCGTCACCGTCCAGGGACACGACGAGCGCCAGGACGGCGGTGCCGACCGACACCTTCAACGGGTCGCCCTTGACCATCTTTAGGATCTTGCGCACGGCCGGGTCGAACAGGCCGGAGTCGATCATCAGGGCGAAATACAGAATGGCGAACATCAGCATCACGCCGGTCGGCGCAAGCTTGGTAATACCTTCGAGCATCATCGGGCCGATTTTCGGCGCAAAGCCACCGAACAGGGCGAAGGCGATCGGAATGATGATCAGAGCGATCAGCGCGGACAGGCGCTTGGTCATGATCAGGAACATGAACGTGATGACCATGGCGAAGCCAAGGAAAGTCAGCATGGGAATACTCCAGGCGTAGCGCGGCTAGGGAATGGGCGGACCGGGAAGGATCAGCGCAGAACGGGAAGCGCGAGGCGTACGGGCGGAGTGACAGCGATCAGGAGGGTAGCAGCGGACATCAGAATCACCATTGTTGTTGTTAAATGGACCGGGTGGGCGAGTCATCCCACGCAAAGGCCAGCCGGTCTGTTGCCGGCAGTGAGGCGATGCTAATCGCGCAAGCTTTCAGCCAGCTTTCGCGGATGAAAGCTTTGAGTGCAAATACAACCGGTCGTCGGATGGGGCAGGGAGGTCGACCGGGTCGACGCCATCGCGAGCAGGCTCGCTCCCACAATGGATTTTTGGTGCTCTTTGCATCGTCATGCAGATCAGGAGTCAAACCATGCACGATATCCATACCGGCGGCTGCCATTGCGGGCAACTGCGCTATCAATTCAGCGGGCACCTGCGTGACATCGCCCACTGCCATTGTTCGATTTGCCGGCGGGTCAGCGGCGGCATCGTGACCACCTGGATCACCGTGCCGACCTCTTCGTTTCAATGGCTGGCCGGGACGCCGGCACGGTACGACTCGTCTTCGACCTGCGCGCGATATTTTTGCGGGCACTGTGGGGCGCAACTGGCCCTGGTCACGCACCTGAGTCCCGAGAGCATCGACGTGACCATCGCCACCCTCGATCATCCCGAGCGGGCAGCAGCCGAGCGGCATATCTGGACCGACAGCCGCTTGCCGTGGCTGCACCTGGACGAGCATTTACCCGGCGAACCGGAAGAAACGCTCTGATCAGAAAATAGACAGGTCCAGCGGTCGTATCGCGCCCATCCAAATGGCATGGTCGCTGTGGTCCAGCAGGTCATTGCCCGTATCCGGATGCAGGAACACCACCAACCCCCGGCGATTGAGCGCCAGCCACGGCAGCACGTCGCCAATCAACTCCGGACCGAAGGCCAGTTGGCAGCTCCAGTCCGGGTGCGGGCCGACCGGTCGCTCGTGCACGCGGCCCATCTTCAGCGGGAATAATTGCGCCGCTTGCTCACACAAGCTGCGCGCCTGATCGATCGTGTCGGCATCGAAATACACATGGGCGTGGTAGCCCTTGATACGTTGCATGGCAATCCCTCTGAATCCGATTCGAACCCTCAACCCATGCCGTGGGTCACACGCCATATAACCCGCAGGCAATGGAGCCAGGCCATGAAAAATGCCGAAACCCCGATGGTGAAGGTGGTGCTTTATGGTGCCATGAGTAGCCTGGGCAGTGCGCTGATGGCTGAATTGCTGCGGCGCCAGCATGAAGTGATCGCCATTCTCGATGACCTGACAGCCCTGGCACCGCGCCCGGGCCTGCGTACCAAGACCGGCGATCTGTTCGATGGGCAACGGGTGAAACAAAGTGTGGCGGGCAGTTCGGCCGTCATCTGCCTGCTAGACGCGCCCGGCTTGCCATTCAACAGTGAACGCGTGGAACGAACCCTCGTACCCGGCCCCGTTGAACAGGTGCTGGCGGTGGATGCATTGATCGACGGCATGCAGGCGGCGAGCATCGCCCGACTGGTTCTGGTGGGTGATTTCGAAGTACTGGACGATCCGGAAGCCGAGGACAGCCTGCAGGCCCACGCCGCCGAAGAAATCCGCGAAGCGCTGCAAAGCAGTGCCTTGCGCTGGACACTGGTGAATGCACCACACGGGGTGCCGGGACTGAACATCGAGCATTTCAGCCAGATCGGCAATAGCCTGGAACCTGGCCTGGCCGAACCACTCCAGCGCCTGGCTCGCACCGCCAGGGGCATTGCCGATGAACTGCATTTGAACCTGCACCTGGGCGAGCACGTCAACTTCATCGCAACCGACAGCTAGACCGCTATGGATGGCAACGCCAGGCCACTGAGCGATTGCGCGCTGCTGGCCTGTTCGGCCATCAACCAATCCACAAACGTTTGAATCAGGGCCCCGCGCCGTTTGCGCTGGGGCAGCACCACGTAGTAACCGAATCTGGACATCGCCGTCTCGGCAATCGGTCGGCATAACAACCCTTGCGCCAGCAAGTTATCCACAAGGTGTCGCCAACCGATCGCTACGCCCTGACCGCCGATCGCCGCCTGAATCAGCAAGGTGTAATTGTCGAAGCGCAACTGGCCCGGAGCCGGTGGGGACGTAATGCCCAACTCACGAAAAACGCCGCTCCAGTCAAACCAGTTGCTGCTGTGTTCGCCCCGCAGGTGCAGCAGTGGAAACTCCAGCAATGCCTGGGCAGGCAAGGGCAGGGAGCGTTCGCTCAACAACTGCGGGCTGCACACCGGGAATACTTCTTCGCTGAACAGCCAATGAATTTCACCCTGCTTGAAGCGACCATCGCCGAACAACACCGCCACATCAATATCGGTGCGCAGCATGTTGTGACTGCGCTCACTGGTCACCAGGCTGACGTCGACCTGTGGATTGGCCGCGTGAAAGCGGTGCAGGCGGGGCATCAACCAGTAAGCGGCAAACGCAAAGTCAGTGGCGACCTGCAACACCTCATGCTGTTGTTGTGTGCGGATCGTGCTCAAACCAGCGTCGATTTGCTGCAAACCCAACTGAACCTGCTCGAACAGCACACTGCCGGCGTCTGTCAGCTCGATGCCTCGGTAGATGCGGTCGAACAGTCGCGTCGCCAACTGTTCTTCCAACCGCTTGATCTGTTGGCTGATCGCCGGCTGCGTCGTGCCCAGTTCCACCGCCGCCGCGGTAAAGCTGTGCTGCCGCGCCGCCGATTCGAAGACGCGGAGCAAATCCAGGGACAGGTCACCGAGGGCGTCATACATAAGCTGCGCTTATCCTAGTCATTGCCGTACGTGGGCTTTACCGCAAGATGGCGGGGTTTCATGCTCGATCCCAGCACTCTCGCATAAACATCCACTATGGAATGCCGCGATCACATGAAGCGCAAGAACATTCTTTTCATCATGGCCGATCAAATGGCCGCGCCAATGTTGCCGTTCTACGGTCCTTCGCCCATCAAACTGCCTAATTTGAGCCGCCTCGCCGCCCAAGGCGTGGTGTTCGACTCCGCTTATTGCAACAGCCCGCTGTGTGCACCGTCGCGTTTTACCCTGGTCAGCGGTCAATTGCCGAGCAAGATCGGCGCCTACGATAACGCGGCGGATTTCCCGGCCGATGTCCCGACGTATGCCCATTACCTGCGTCGCCTGGGCTACCGCACCGCACTGTCGGGCAAGATGCACTTTTGCGGCCCGGACCAATTGCACGGTTATGAAGAACGCCTGACCAGCGACATCTACCCGGCCGACTATGGCTGGGCGGTGAACTGGGACGAGCCGGATGTGCGTCCGAGCTGGTATCACAACATGTCATCGGTACTGCAAGCGGGCCCCTGCGTGCGTACCAACCAGCTGGATTTCGATGAAGAGGTGGTGTTCAAGGCCCAGCAGTACCTGTTCGATCACATCCGCGAAGATGGCGATCAACCGTTCTGCCTGACGGTTTCGATGACTCATCCCCACGACCCGTACACCATTCCCAAACCTTTCTGGGACCTGTACGACGACGCCGACATCCCGTTGCCGGAAACGCCGGACCAGCACGGCCTCGATCCGCATTCGCAACGTTTGCTCAAGGTCTACGACCTGTGGGAAAAGCCGCTGCCTGTGGATAAGATCCGTGACGCACGCCGTGCCTATTTCGGTGCTTGCAGCTATATCGATGCCAACGTCGGCAAACTCCTGCAAACACTCGAAGATACCGGGCTGATCAATGACACCATCATCGTCTTCTCCGGCGATCACGGCGACATGCTCGGCGAACGTGGCCTCTGGTACAAAATGCACTGGTACGAAATGGCTGCACGCGTGCCGCTGTTGATCAGCGCACCGGGCCAGTTCGGTGCAGGCCGGGTCAGCGCTTCAGTCTCCACCGCCGACTTGTTGCCGACCTTCGTTGAGCTGGCCGGCGGCGCCCTGGAACCGGGCCTGCCGCTCGATGGCCGCTCGCTGGTTCCGCATTTGCTGGGGCAGGGCGGTCACGACGAGGTTATCGGCGAATACATGGCCGAAGGTACGATTGGCCCGCTGATGATGATCCGCCGCGGTGCTTACAAATTCATCTATAGCGAAGACGATCCTTGTCTGCTGTTCGACGTCAAAAATGATCCGCGCGAGCTGGAAGAACTCAGCCAGTCACCGCAACATCGTCAGTTGTTCGACGATTTTCTGGCCGAAGCACGGGCCAGATGGAACATCCCTGCGATACACCACCAGGTGCTCGCGAGTCAGCGACGCCGGCGCTTCGTCGCCGACGCCCTGACCATCGGCAAGCTGAAGAGCTGGGATCACCAGCCCCTGGTGGACGCCAGTCAGCAATACATGCGCAACCACATCGACCTCGACGATCTGGAGCGTAAAGCACGTTATCCACAACCCTGCCAAAACCAATAATCTCAAGGGGAAGTCCATGCGTAAGTTATCCACAGCACTGACGGTTGGCCTGCTGGCTCTGGGCAGTGCATCGGCGTACGCCGATCAAAGCTGCGAAACGGTGAAAATGGCCGATCCTGGCTGGAGCGACATTGCCGCGACCAACGCCATCACCGGTTTTCTGCTGGACGGCATGGGCTACAAGGCCAAGGTCGACACCCTCGCGGTGCCGATCACCTTTGGCGGGCTCAAGGATGGCCAGGTCGATGTCTTCCTGGGTAACTGGATGCCGGCGCAGCAGGGCTTCTACGACAAATTCGTGGCCACCGGCGACGTCACGCAACTGGCGAAAAACCTCGATGGCACCGAATTCACCCTCGCAGTCCCGGACTACGTGTGGGATGCAGGTGTGCATAACTTTGCCGACCTGAACAAGTATGCGGACAAGTTCGACAAGAAGATCTACGGCATCGGCTCAGGCGCGCCGGCGAACCTCTCGTTGCAGGAAATCATCAAGAAAAACGATTTCGACATGGGCCAGTGGAAACTGGTCGAGTCCAGTGAACAGGCCATGCTGGCCGAAGTGTCCCGGGCGGTGAAGAAGCAGAAGTTCGTGACCTTCCTCGGCTGGACGCCGCACCCGATGAACGTGCAGCTCAAAATGCATTACCTCAAGGGTGGCGAGAAGTACTTCGGCGACACCGGCAGCGTTCATACACTGACGCGCAATGGTTATGCACAGGCCTGCCCGAACGTTGGCAAACTGCTGACCAACCTGAGCTTCACCCAGGAAATGGAAAACAGCATCATGGCCGAGGTGGTGAACAAGAAGCTCAGCAACGCCGATGCGGCCAGGGCCTGGATCAAGGCCAACCCGGCCGTGCTGGATAAATGGCTAATTTCAGAACGTTGTTCATCGTGTTCCCCTTCAAGGACTTTCCATTAAGTAGCTGTCTCCTCAGATTGAGGAAATAGCCGGCGTACATACTACCCATTACTTGTCGTAAGTAAACTGACGTAAAGCAAGAAGCAAAAAAAATTGTAGGCGTTGATTCTTTTTCGAGCAACTTTTAACTGCATTGTTTAAAAAATATCCAGCTGGGAGGCCCGAGATGAGCGATCCGCCGAGAAAAAGTTCCCCGTTGCACGCGGTTCTTTTCCCGATCTTGGCTAAAGTCTGCCTAGATGGATTCGTCCATACTTTCGTTCGGATCTTGCGCGACGCCTCTCATATCTTTCTCCATGTTCAGGTGACTTTAACAACGGGCGCTCGTCTTAAGTCTCAACACCCGGCAATGTTCAGGCAATCGGCCCTGTGAGACCCATGGTCGAGACGTCTCTGCGTAACCCGGAGCTGCACTCGCCAACCGGCATGATGACGAGCGCACCTTGAGCAATTCTGCCAATGGTGCCTACTATTTGTACGTGCTCGGTGGCAAGATCGGTGTAGCTCTTCCCGGTGTCCATACAGGCACGGGGTGGCGTAGTTGTTCCTTCGCCGGAAAAACATCGGTAAGGTAGGGGTCGGAATTCAAGACCCGCGAGGAGTAGTGATGAGCGAGGCGTTGTCCATCCACCATGACCAGGCTGGTCATCAGTTCGAGACCAATGTGGACGGTCATCGTGCCTACCTGACTTATATGGATCTGGGAAAACAGACCCTGGATATCTATCGCACTTTTGTGCCCAATGCCTTGCGCGGGCGCGGCATCGCTGCCGCATTGACCGAGCAGGCGCTGCAGTACGCCGAGGAAATGGGATACACCGTCATCCCGTCGTGCTCGTACGTTGAACGCTACATGGAGCGTCACCAGCGGCATGCCGCCAAGCTGAGCGAATGATCTTCAGCAAAAAAGAACACATGAAAAAACGCCGGGCTCAGCCCGGCGTTTTTTTGTCTGCGTCAAAGGCGATCAGGTGCGATCGCGTTTAGGCAGCACGTCCTTGAGCTTGGCATGCATGCTGCGCAAGGTGTTCTCGGTGGCGGTCCAGTCGATGCAGGCGTCGGTGATCGATACGCCGTATTGCAGATCGGCGAGGTCTTTCGGAATGGCCTGGCAACCCCAGTTGAGGTGACTTTCGACCATCAGGCCGATGATCGATTTGTTGCCTTCGAGGATCTGGTTGGCAACGTTTTCCATCACCAGCGGTTGCAGGGCCGGGTCCTTGTTGGAGTTGGCGTGGCTGCAATCGACCATGATGTTTGGTTTGATCTTCGCCTTGTTCAGCGCCTGTTCGCACAAGGCGACGCTGACCGAGTCGTAGTTCGGCTTGCCGTTGCCGCCGCGCAGCACCACGTGACCGTAGGCATTGCCCTTGGTCGTCACGATCGACACGCCACCTTCCTGGTTGATCCCCAGGAAACGGTGCGGGCTGGAAACCGATTGCAGGGCGTTGATCGCCACAGTCAGGCCGCCGTCGGTGCCGTTCTTGAAGCCTACGGCCGAGGACAGGCCGGAGGCCATCTCCCGGTGAGTCTGGGATTCGGTGGTACGCGCACCGATAGCCGACCAGCTGATCAGGTCCTGCAAGTATTGCGGGGAAATCGGGTCGAGGGCTTCGGTCGCAGTCGGCAGGCCCATTTCGGCCAGGTCCAGCAGCAGTTGGCGACCGATATGCAGGCCATCCTGGATCTTGAACGAGTCGTCCAGGTACGGGTCGTTGATCAAGCCTTTCCAGCCGACGGTGGTGCGCGGCTTCTCGAAATACACACGCATGACCAGATACAGGGTATCGGACACTTCGGCGGCGAGAACCTTCAGGCGTTCGGCGTATTCGTGGGCCGCCTTGATGTCGTGGATCGAGCACGGCCCGATGACCACGAACAGGCGGTGGTCGGTGCCGTCCAGAATGTTGCGAATGACTTCGCGGCCTTTGGTGACGGTGCGCAGTGCGGCGTCGCTCAGGGGAATGTCGCGCTTGAGTTGATCGGGGGTGATCAGCGTCTCGTTGGAAGCGACGTTTAGGTCGTTGATCGGTAAATCAGCCATCGTTTACTCGTCAGGTCACGGGTGCCGGCCGCCAGCGAACCCGCGCGGCGGAGCACAGCAAATTAAGCGCGTCGGGGAGCCGAACCTTAGCGCGTTACACCGTGGCTCGACAATGGGCAGACACGGGTTTGAGGGCATTCTCGACCAGTTTCCCTGCCGCGAAGCACAAACCACCTGGCAACGCCTAATCCAGCACGGGCTGTGCAAATGCCCTGCGAACCGTTTCGTGGGAGAACTCGTCGGCATGTTGCTGGACCCACTCCAGCGCCAGCGCCTGCACTTCCTGCAGGTCATCGTGAGCGTCGTGCTGACGGCAATAGCGTTCGATCTGACACACCTGTTCGCCCATCCGGGCGCTGAACAGCGTCTGCTCGTCAACGAAGGCTATACCCACCAGATATCCGTGCTTGCGTCGCAGACACCAGGCCACATAGCCCAGAAAACGCATGTCGGGGTTCACGGTCGGCATGCGCACTTGCAGTGCCGTCCCATAGCGCCACGCGCGGTGATAATTGCAAGCCATGCCCCCGAGGCTGATAGTGTGCAGCTGTTGCCGGGAAATGCACTCAGGCTTGAGTAGCGTCAATTCCACCGGTACATCGTCAGGATGAGGAATAAAACGACCCATGAACACGGACTCCCTGTGTCGGCCATCTGACATTGTTTCCCCCAGTATAGTGGTCGAATTGGAGCTGACCGATTTCGATGCCGATCAACGGCTGCTGACGATGAACGGCGTATCGCTGGTTATTTTTACCAGCGTCGGCTGTTCCAGCTGTCGTTTTGCCCGCGAGCAGTTGCCGGCGATCGACCTGGCTGTCGATCGACTGTGCTGGATCGATGCCGGCAACAATGGCGGGGTCGTGGAGCGTTATCAGGTCTTTCATTTGCCGGCGCTGTTCGTGGTGCGCGACGGTGAGTTCTTTGGAGCATTGCATGCGCGCCTGACCGGCACCGAACTCAATCGGGCCATACGTCAGGCGTTGAGTCGAACAGCAGAGGAGTTGCCATGATGGGGGCTGTTGCCAAACCGAGGGTCGGAATAATCGGGACCGGAGCAATCGGCGGGTTCTACGGTTTGATGCTGGCGCGTGCCGGTTTCGACGTGCATTTTCTGTTGCGCAGCGAATTTTCCGCAGTGGCCGAACATGGCTTGAAACTGCACAGCGCCGTGCACGGCGCGCTGACGTTGAGCCCGGTACAAGCCTATTCATCGGCCCAGGACATGCCGCCCTGCGACTGGTTGCTGGTGGGGGCGAAAACCACCAGCAATGCAGACCTGGCACCGGCCATCAGGCAAGCCGCTGCGCCCGATGCCAAGGTCCTGCTGTTGCAAAACGGCCTGGACGTCGAGGATAGCCTGCGCGAGTTGCTTCCCGATGCGCTGCACGTGCTTGGCGGGCTCTGCTACATCTGCGTTCATCGCGACGCACCTGGCGTCATTACCCATCAGGCGCTCGGTGCAGTGCATGTCGGCTATCACAGCGGGCCGGCCGTTGATGAAGTGACGCGTTCAGCGATCGTCGAGGAGGGTGTCGGATTGTTTCGTGCTGCCGGCATCGATTCGCAGGTAATGGCGAACCTGCATCAGGCGCGATGGCAAAAACTGGTCTGGAATATCCCTTACAACGGCCTGTCGGTGTTGCTGGGAGCCAGCACGACTCCACTGATGGCCGATGCCGACAGCCGGGAGTCGATCAAGGCACTGATGGCCGAAGTGGTGCGGGGGGCTGTCGCTTGCGGATACGAGATACCTCCGGGCTATGCCGAGCAATTGTTCATGGTGACCGAAAAAATGCCCGATTACTGGCCGAGCATGTACCACGACTACCTGCACAGGCGACCGCTGGAACTGGAGGCGATCTACGCTCGGCCCCTGGCAGCAGCCAGGTCGGCAGGATGCGAGCTGCCGCGCATCGAAGCGCTTTATCGCAGTTTGAGTTTTATCGATCGACGCAATCGGTGAGTCGATCAACCTTTGGGAGAGGGGCATGGCAAAGAACATCGACGACAAACTGGTGCTGGCAATCTCTTCGCGTGCGCTGTTTGACTTGAGCGAAAGCCACAAGGTTTATCTGTCGAGCGGTGTCGAGGCCTACCGGCAATATCAGATCGAGCATGAGGACGAAATCCTCGAACCCGGCGATGCCTTTCCATTGGTACAAAAACTGCTCAATCTCAATGTCAGCCTCGGCCGCGACCGGGTCGAGGTGATTCTGGTGTCGCGCAACAGTGCCGACACGGGATTGCGGGTGTTCAATTCGATCCATCACTACGGACTGGCGATTTCCCGCGCGGCATTTGTCGGCGGGCGCAGTCCGTATCCCTATCTCAAGGCTTTTGGGTGCGATCTGTTTTTATCGACCCATGCCGAAGACGTGCGCAGTGCTCTGGACGCGGGTTTTGCTGCGGCGACGATTCTTTCGGGGGGCGCCAGCCGCGCCGCCAGCGATGAGTTGCGCATCGCCTTCGACGGTGATGCGGTGCTGTTTTCCGACGAGTCGGAGCGCATCTATCAAGCCGGTGGTCTGGAGGCGTTTCAGGCCAGTGAGCGCGAAGCGGCCCGCGAACCGTTGCGGGGCGGGCCGTTCAAAGGCTTTCTTGCAGCGCTCAATCTGTTGCAGCGTGAGTTTGCGGAAGACGCCTGCCCGATCCGTACGGCACTGGTGACGGCCCGTTCCGCGCCGGCCCATGAGCGAGTCATCCGCACCTTGCGCGAGTGGGACATTCGTCTGGATGAGTCGCTGTTTCTCGGGGGGCTGGCCAAATCGGCGTTTCTCGAAGCCTTCGCTGCCGACGTCTTCTTCGATGATCAGGCCGGTCATTGCGAACTGGCCCGCGAAGTCGTCGCCACCGGTCATGTGCCACATGGCATAAGCAACGAGCAAAAGGTTTAAGCCCGCCGTTCAAGGCGTTGCGCCGGACGTCGCACTCGCCAAGGCACTGCTAAGCTGAATCAATCTCCGCCATGTTGGCATCCGAGGAGGTCATATGATTCGTTCGATGCTCTATGCCACTGACCTCGGTCTGTATGCACCTTTGGTGATGCAGCATGCCTTGGCATTGGCCCGGACATTCAATGCCGACCTGTACGTGGTGCATGCGGTGGAACCCATGGGGCTGTTTGCAGAATCGGTGCTTCAGAGTTACCTCGATGAGCAGGCGTTGAACGAGTTTCACAGTCAAGGGTTGAACACGGTCATTGCCAGCATCGAGCAGCGGGTACTCGACAGTTTTCGTGAAGAGCTGGGGGGGGACGGGGAGCAGGATCTGGAGCGGATTCAGGCCGTGAGGGTGCTGCAAGGCGATCCGGCGCAGGTGATTCTCGACCAGGCACAGAAACTCTCCGTGGATTTACTGATCGTAGGTAGTCATAGCCATGGTGCGGGTGTCGAAACGCCATTGGGCCGCACTGCAGCGCGGGTTTTGCAATTGGCTCAAGTGCCGGTTTACCTGGTGCCGCTGGTGCAGCGCCGTCGTCAGGGGGATCGCTAGAACACGAATAGTGGCAGTTTGATAAAAAGTTCTAGATTTATTCTTCAAGCCATTAATATAGTTATATACCGTCGCTGATGCCCGTGGCGTCTATTTGCTTTGAGGGATTGATATGAAGCTTCAACAATTGCGCTACATCTGGGAAGTGGCGCACCACGACCTCAACGTTTCCGCTACCGCCCAAAGTCTCTACACCTCGCAACCGGGTATCAGCAAACAGATCCGCCTGCTCGAAGACGAACTGGGCGTAGAAGTCTTTGCCCGCAGCGGCAAACACCTGACCCGCGTCACCCCGGCCGGCGAACGCATCATCACCACCGCCGGCGAGATCCTGCGCAAGGTCGAAAGCATCAAGCAGATCGCCCAGGAATTCTCCAACGAGAAGAAAGGCACCCTGTCGATCGCCACCACCCACACCCAGGCGCGTTATGCATTGCCGCCGGTCATCAGCAACTTCATCAAGCAGTATCCGGACGTTGCCTTGCATATGCATCAGGGGTCGCCGATGCAAATCGCCGAAATGGCTGCTGACGGCACCGTGGATTTCGCCATCGCCACCGAAGCGCTGGAATTGTTCGGCGATCTGGTGATGATGCCATGCTACCGCTGGAACCGCTGCGTGGTCGTGCCGCAGGGGCATCCGCTGACCAAGTTGCCGAAGCTGACCCTCGAAGCACTGGCCGAATACCCGATCGTGACTTATGTATTTGGTTTCACAGGCCGTTCGAAACTCGATGAGGCCTTCAGCCATCGCGGCCTGACACCGAAAGTGGTGTTCACCGCAGCCGACGCCGACGTGATCAAGACCTATGTCCGCCTGGGGCTGGGCGTGGGCATCGTGGCGAAAATGGCGGTCGATACCAAGCTCGACAGTGACCTGGTGGTACTCGATGCCAGCGAATTGTTCGAGTCCAGCGTGACCAAGATCGGTTTCCGTCGTGGCACTTTCCTGCGCGGCTTCATGTGCGACTTCATCGAGAAGTTCGCTCCGCATCTGACCCGCGATGTCATGGCCAAGGCCATTCAGTGCCACAACAAGCAGGAACTGGAAGAGCTGTTCGAAGGTGTCGAACTGCCCGTCCATTAAGTGTGTTCAGACGACCTCGGTGACAGAGAACTGTTGCCGAGCGCCCGCCACCTGTATTTCCACCTCATCGCCTTCGAACTTGCCCAGCAGGCTTTTGCCCAGCGGTGAGCGCGGGGTGATGACGGTAATCGATTGTCCCACCAGGTCCACCTTCAGCCCCGCCGCATCGGGTGCCAGAAAGAGCCACTGCTCGCGGCCCTTTTCGTCTTCCAGGCCCAGCAGGGCACCCACTTCAATGCCGCGCCGCTCGTCATAGGCACGCAGCGTCAGCGTCTGGCAAAGCGCCAGCGACTGTTTGATTTCCTCGACCCGCCTGGATTGCCCTGCGGCCAGATAGGCAGCCTCCAGACCCAGCGTGTCGTACTTGTTTTCGGCGATGTTTTCTTCGTGGGTCGCCGTTTCATAAGCGGTTTGCGCAGCGCGCTCGGCGATGTCGAGGTCAATGCGCAGTTTGTCGAGAATCAGTTGGTGGACGGTTTGCTTGTTCATGATCAATCGCAGAATTGCAGGACATTGGCGCGGCTTTTATCGCTCGGTGCCGTACGGTCCTGTTGCAGCCAGAATTGGCATTTGGGGTTCGACAGATTGCGGTTGCTGCTGCGCGCCTGATCGAGTCGTTGCGCCTGCTCGTTCTTGCGCAGGTTGTCTTCGTACTGTTCGAACAGGGGATTTTGCCCAGTCGTGTCCGGTACCTGTTGCACCACTGGCGGCTTGGCCAGTTGCTGCACCGCTTGGGCCACGGGTGCCAATTGCTCGCTGAAGAACAGCCGCGAAACGAGCCAGCAGGTCAGTGCAATGGCGATGAACCCCAGCCACAAGCCGAGGGCGATACTGCCGGTCAGTTGCATGAGGTTGAGCTGAATCGGCAAAGGGCGGCGCGGGTTGGGGCGGTAGGGCATGACTGCCTCCTGGCGATAGGTCACGGACGATTGGCAATTGTCGCATGAAGAATAATCGCCGTCGGCTCTTCTGCGCAGGGTAATTTATGCGCAGAATCGCGGCTTTTGCCAACGGGAGCCTGCAATGCCCGAAATGAAAACCCGCTGGGATATTTTTTGTACCGTGGTCGACAATTATGGCGACATCGGTGTGACCTGGCGCCTGGCCCGGCAACTGGTGGCCGAACACGGGATGGCGGTGCGTTTGTGGGTCGATGATCTGCGCGCCTTCGAGCGCATGTGTCCCGAGATCGATATCCACGCTGCACAGCAGTGCCAACTGGGGGTGGACGTGCGTCACTGGGCGGCCGACTGGCAGCCTGTCGACGCCGCGGATGTGGTGATCGCCGCATTCGCCTGCCAATTGCCGGGCGCCTACATGGAAGCCATGGCCGAACGGGAAAAACCTCCGCTCTGGATGAACCTCGATTACCTGAGTGCCGAGGACTGGGTGATCGGCTGCCACGGTTTGCCTTCGGTGAAGTACAAGCAGGTGCAGAAGTTTTTCTTTTTTCCGGGGTTTCGCAAGGGGACGGGGGGCTTGCTGCGCGAAAGTGGATTGCTGGAACGGCGCCTGCAGTTTCAGCAGAGCCCGCAGGCTCAACAGGCATTTCTGCAAGGCCTGGGGGTTGATCGAGCGCCGGATGCGCAACTGATTTCACTGTTTGCCTATGAAAACACCGCGCTGGAAAGTTGGCTCGACGCCATGGCCAGTGATTCGACGCCGACACATCTGCTGGTGCCGGAAGGGCGGATTCTAGGTGATGTCGAGCGCTGGCTCGGGGTCAATGGACTGGAGGCCGGTGCGCTGCATGTTCGCGGTGCGCTGACCGTGCAAGTGTTACCGTTCGTCCGGCAGGACCAGTATGACCAGTTGCTATGGGCCTGTGATTTCAACGCCGTGCGCGGCGAAGACTCCTTCGTCCGCGCCCAGTGGGCGGGCCGGCCATTTCTCTGGCACATTTATCAGCAGGAGGAAGACGTTCATCTGGACAAGCTCGAGGCCTTTTTGTCGCTCTATACGAAAGACCTTTCGGAGCCTGCACGCGCGGCGATCAGCGGTCTGTGGCGAGCGTGGAACGCCGGTGAGAAAATGGCCGACCACTGGCAAACCACTCGTAAACACTGGCCAGAGCTGGAAAAACACGCCCAAACCTGGTGTCTGGAACAGGCCTCGCAGACCGATCTTGCGACGGCGCTGGTACAGTTTTACGTAAATTGGCTATGATACGCGGCCTAGATTTTTGTACATCCCATCCAAATTCGGATATTCGCAATGAAAACTGGTAAAGAACTCAAACCCGGTACCGTACTTCGTATCGACAACGATCCTTGGCTGGTTCAGAAAGCTGAATTCACCAAGTCGGGTAGTAAGATCGGAAGACCCTCGT